>CBDUOW010000242.1:0-3213 GCA_965368945.1 uncultured Gammaproteobacteria bacterium | reverse complement strand
CCGGAGATAGGCGCCGACAATGTTGTTGCCTATATTCCCGGCATCGATATCCTCCTGACCCGTGCCAGGCTGCCGGCGGGTAGAAAAAGCCAGTTGCGCAACGCCCTGCCCTTTGCGCTGGAAGAAAACCTCATCGATGATGTTGAAAATCTGCATTGCGCCCTTGGTCCACAACTGGCGGATGGCCACTATGTCGCAGCCGTAAGCAAGGATGACAATATCCAGTATTGGCATCAACTCCTGGTGTCCACCGGCTTGCACCTGCAGGCCTTACTGCCGGACACCCTGCTACTGCCACGTAGCGTGGGGAGCTGGAGTATCGCTTGCGAGCAGAATACCGCCTATGTTCGCACTGCCGACGCGGAAGGGTTTGTTTGTCAAACCAATGTCCTGCCGTTCCTGCTACAAAAGCAACTCGACAACTGTGGAGATAACCTGCCCCATAGCATTGAAATCCATGCATGCCCGGAATTCGATGAGACTGGCTTGAGTGAAGCGATAAGGGACAAGGTCCAGATCGCGCAGCATCCTGAGCTCAGTTCCGGCAATTTAATTGAACTGTTGTTACAAAAATCACCAGGCTCTTCCAATTTGAACCTGCTGCAAGGCGAATTTGCACCGAGTAGTCGTCTCCTGCAGCGCATACGCCCCTGGTATACCAGCGCGGCACTTGTTGGCGTTTTGTTATTGCTGGGATTTACCGGCAGCATCATCGAGTATGTTTCTCTTAAACAGCAAAGTGGGCAACTCGAACAACAGATCCTGCAAACTTTCCAACAGGCTTTTCCTGATGTGAAACGAAATGTGAGTGCGGCAACGGTCTCCAGCATTATGAAGAGCCGGTTAACAATGTTACGCGGCACGGGACAAGGCGACGGGCCGGGTTTCTCGGAAATGTTGGCCAAAGTGGCTCCGGTTGTTGCCAAGGCCAAGGGGGTAAACGCTCAACATCTTCGCTTCCAATCGGGTCAGATGGAAATTTTATTGATCACCCCCGACTTACAAACACTGGAACAATTAAAAAACCAGATCAGCAGCGCGGTTCCCTGGGAAGTTGAGCTGAAATCAGCCAATTCGACCGAGAAAAAGGTTGAAGGGCGCATTGTCATCTTCAGGAAGTCATGATGAAAGAACAATGGCAACAACTCTCTTTGCGGGAAAAACGCCTGGTGATCATTACCGCCATCGTGGTTGCAGTGACGCTGCTCTATTTCATGATATGGGAACCTTTACAGGATGGCATCCAAACATCTCGCGTGCGGGTTAATGCCCAGGCTAATACTTTGCAGCAAATTCGTGAACAAGCCTCAGAAGCCAAGCAATTGCGTGCGACCAAGAGCCGTGTTGGAGCTGGCGGTGGAGGTTCACTGCTGGTGATTATTGAGCGCACGGCACAACAGAAGAATCTAAAGTCCAGCCTGCAAAAAGTGCAACCCGAAGGCCAGGATGGGGTCCGTATCTGGGTGGAGAATGCGGCCTTTGATCAGTTGATCGATTGGCTCGCCCTGCTCGAAAATAAAAACACCATTTATGTCAGTGAAATAATCATTGAACGCCAGAAAGAACCCGGCCGAATAAACAGCCGCATCCTGCTGCGAGTTGCTTCATGAAGTTGAGGTTGCAGTCCTGGCATTGGCTGGTCGTCTATGGCGTATCCATCTACTTGTTGTTCCTGGTAATCAATTTACCTGCTGGCGTTGTCTGGTCATCTTTACCTGATGATATTAAGCGCAGCGTCAACATTAGCAATTTGCATGGCAGTGCCTGGTCGGCCGGAGCGGATAGCGTAGTTTTAAGTGGCTTTGAACTGGGCAAAGCCGAGTGGACGCTTAATCCTTTTCTATTGTTCATCGGTAAACTCGGCGGACATGTCAACGTCCGAAATGCGTTGGGTCAGGCAGAAAGCGGTTACAGTATCAATTCTGATCAGGTGATTGAACTTTCTGATCTGGACAGCGAGTTCAGTGCCGCCATTTTTGACCCGGCAATTCGACCCTTCATGCTCGAAGGTGTTATCACCAGCCAGCTGGATTCCCTGCAGATTCAGGCTAAAGTGTTGTTAGAAGCAACAGGTACCCTGCAATGGCGTAATGCCTCCATTACCGGGGTACAGGACGTTTCACTGGGTAACCTGACATTCCAGGCCAGCCCTGAAGCAAAGGGAACTCGACTCCAGGTGACAAATGAAGGCGGACTCATCGCGGTCAGTGGTGATATCCGTCTGGCGGGAAATGGCCGTTACAACCTGAACCTGTTATTAAGCAGCCGTGATAAGCAAAATACCGATTTGAAGAGCATGTTAGCTGTGCTTGGCAGGGCGGATGCCCAGGGCCGGGTACGTTATACCCAGGCAGGCAAGTTACCTGGCTGGTAAGACTGCTGCCTATTCCTGCTGGTAGTTGATTTCCCTGAGTTGCCGCTCTGCCGCATTGAGTTGTTGCGGCTTATCCAGTGCCTTGTATGCCTTAATCAAAATGGTCAAGGCATATTTACGCGATTCGACATCACTATAATATTTATTAACGTACTCGGCGTGATGCGCTGCTTCCTTATGGTTGCCCTTGGCAAGTTGATTATGCGCCAGGTGCAGCTCATATTTCGCCAGGCGCTGACGGATGGTATCGACTTGCTGGTAGGCCTGATCCAGGTAGTCGCTTTGCGGAAAGAATTTAATCAACTCCGAGAAGTAATCATAGGCTTCACGCAATTCTTCCGGATAATCGGTCGTCGGTGCCTTGGCGGCAAGTAATTGCTGTAGATGGATTTCACCCTGCTTCAACCGGGTTAAGCCGCGCAGGTAATAAACATAATCAAGCTGCGGATGAGTCGGGTTGTCTTTTATGAAAAGACTGCATCGTGCAAAAGCTTCTTCAAAGTCATTATTACTGTAATAGGCATAAGCCAGCCCGATTTCAGCCTGGGTTTTCTGCTGCTCATTATCTGCTTTATCGATAATGGCCTGAAATTGTGCAATGGACTGTTCAGACTTGCCTTCACGGATACTTGTCATGGCATCGGTGAGTTGCTGTTTCTCAGTGACTTTGGCTTCTTCCGGGGTCGTGGTGGCGCAGCCCGCGAGGAGCATGAGGGCAAACAGGGAAATGACGGAAATACGCATATTTATCTTATTTATCAACCAGTTATAATTTATTGAAATTAGCCACAAATACTATGGTATGACATTGTACAAGACTTGGCGGCCGTAAATCCAAG
>CBDUOW010000241.1:0-3258 GCA_965368945.1 uncultured Gammaproteobacteria bacterium | reverse complement strand
ATTTGGCGGCTACCCGCTATTTTTTTATCAACCAGATAGGAAACAAACGGCACTTTATTTCTCGTTGCCGCTTCGAATGCCTCCTGGGCCTGCGCGTCCGAGATCAGCCCGTCGTGAACAAGCTTTCTGGCGAGACCACTGAATTGTATTTTTGCACCGGGTGTTGCCATGAATCAGCCTACGGAGTTACTCTGTTAATTTACAATAATCAACAATTTACATGTTGTTATCGTTTCTTTATCGGTAATTTTACAGATTGTTTGAATCTATTTTTAACTAATTCATCACGAATCATCTAACTGTATATGAAATATTACAGTAATTTATTATAAATTCAAGTTAATTGCTTGAATTAAAAAGGAAATTATTGCACGGTGGTAATTATTTCTCCACCTCGGCAGCCATCTCGTCCAGCTTATTTTGGGCATACTTATAATCAGGCTTTCTTTTTAATGCGGCCATATAGTAATGGCGCGCCTTTAATCTATGCCCTTGCAGACGAGCCGAATCGCCAAGCCCCGCATAAGCCTGGGGACGGTGGGGTAAGGCATAGGCGAGTGTCTCAAAGTCGGGAATGGCAAGTTCAGGATAGTTTGCCTTGTTATACAGATCACCCCGGGTCAAGCGGGCTCGCAAGTTAGTCGGGTCCAGCAGGAGCACCCGATTCATGGCCGCCAGCTTCTGTGGCGGCGGGAAGCTACAGCGTGAGTAGACCTGGGCATGGGCAGTGAGCAGCATGAACTCTGAAGAAAACGCTGCCAGGCCCCGCTCACTGGCCTGGGCAGCCGCAACACACTTTCCTTTCTGCAGGTTCAGGAGGGTGTTATACAATTCATGATTGGCTGTCAGGTAGGCTTTATAGAAAAACAAGGAGAAAAGTATGCCTCCCACCCCAATGATTGATAGTAGCGGACGCAAAGACTTTCCGCTCAAGCGGCTATGTCGCGGTGCATCCATCCCCAGTAAGAACCCGGCAAATAGCCAGAACATGGCGGCTGAGGTCGCCAGGCGCAGGGGGAAATCCAGCGAGGCATGCACGCCGCAGGCAATTAATCCCAGCCAGAATCCAAGGCAAAGTACGGACGTTTCTGGCGTGCTGGAGTGGTTGATTGTTCGCCAGCCACTGCGTAGCAGGCTCAGGAAAATGACAATGGCCAGTATTCCGCCCGGCAGACCGAGTTCGACAAAATATTGGAGAGGGTCGCTGTGTAGTTCTTTCAGGACCGTATCCACGGTTCGAAATCCGACAGGTTTGATGCTGGAGCTATAAGGTAGAAAGCCGACTCGCATCCCACCATAGCCAAGACCGGTGAAAGGATGTTCGTATATCGCCGGCAGGCTGTTGAGATACATGGCAAAGCGGGATTGACTGGAGAGATCCACCGTCCCTTCTAGAATGGTGGTATCCCATTGTTCAACAACTTGTCCTTGTGGCAGCGGCGCCAAAGTCACTAGCGGTATCAGTAAGGCCAGTAGAAACTCTTTATAACGTGCTGACAGGCGGGATTTAATCCATCGCCGTAAGTCGGGCTTGAACACCAGCGCAATTAAAAAGATCAGGCTGGTAATAAACAGAGCGAGCAGGGAACCCCGGGATGTATTCACCAGGAGAAAAGCCAGTGTCAGACCCAGACTCGCGGCTGCCAGCCAGCGAATTGCCCGACGTTGAAAAACGAATACTGAGACCAGCGCAAGCCATGGGATGAAGTCAAAATACACTGCGGCATGGTTCGGGTTGATGAATGTCGCCGGTATTGAATTTCCGTTTTTTCTGAATTCGAACGGATTAAATCCGAAGTATTGGCCTATGCCGATCATTGCCACCAGCGCTGCCCCGGCCAGAATTGCCGCTATCACCAGTTTAATGAAAGTTGTTGAAACGGAAAGTTGCATGGCCATAAAGGCCAACAAAATCATGCCAGAAAGCTGCATGATCTCGATCAGGGACGTGCCGGGATCCGGGCTCCAGCTCGTGCTGATGGCTGCCCAGCCCAAAAACCCAAGGATTAAAGCAAAAGCCGGGTGCCAGATAATTTGTCGTGATCCCCCTGATATGGACCATAGCAGCAGAGTGGTGCTGGCTATAACGGCTATCAGGAAGTAACGAGGCAGGGAGGCAGCCTCAAACAAATATGGCCAATACGCCAAGGGTAAGGCGAAGAACAATATTGCGAGCAATATCGAAATGGCGGTCAAATAATGGTCAGGGTAGGTTGCCACACTGTTGCAAGAGACTGAATGCTGTAAAGGATTAGTGGACAGCGTATTTTACAGTTTAATGCCAGGCCGGCAATGAACGCTTAAGAAATGGTCTAACATTGACTCGTCTTAATTACTAACAGGAGGCAAGGTCACCGTATCAGCCACGTCGTAAGTGCCGCCTCGCCCGGTAGCGGTCGCAGTATAGCCACCAGCGGAAGTCGTTACCGCGTAGTCGAAGTTTCTGTCATTGTCTTTTGCGGCGGTCCAGTAGGTATCAAGAGTGCCATCACTGGAGCTCACGACTCCATCAGGCTCAGGAAAATAGCGATTATTCTCCAGGAAGTATTCTTCCTGCGCCAGTTGGATCGAAGCGAGATCATTGAAGCCTTCAGTATTGCGCGTGGTGGTAACATAGCCGTTATAGGCGGGGATGGCCATGCCGGCAATGATGCCGAGTACAGCGGCAGTGACCAACAATTCGATAAGGGTGACACCGCGATTGGTGCTGGCGTAATTCATGACACGAGTCTCCGGTTTCAGGTCGATGGAATAAGACGGAGTCCAGGACTGCCTGGACCCCGTCAGCCACGAATGATTACTTCATTATTCTATAGTGACAGTGACGCCACTACCGACATATGTTTCGCCGGTTGGTGTTGCGAAAAGATCATTGGACGGATTATCGGCCACGGAGATAGTGATGGAGTCGCCAGTTGTCATGGCTGCGCCTGCGCCGGTTGAAGAAATCAGGAAGACCTGGCCATAGTTGTCGGTATTCACAATATTGGCATACGCATCCGAAGGGTCGCCATTTGCGTCTGGAAAGGGTGCCTTTTTGTTGCCCTCGTTCAGAACGGCTACAATGAGATCGTCTCTAACATTGTCGAATTCCTGAAAGGCGCTGGCCTTGGCAAATGTATTTCTAACCAGTCGGGTAGCCGCTTCCACATTGGACACGCCAGAGGCTACGCGGGCTTGTCTAATATAGCCATTGTAGGCCGGAATGGCGATGGCGGCCAGAATACCGATGATCGCGATCACGATCATGAGTTCGAT
>CBDUOW010000240.1:0-3262 GCA_965368945.1 uncultured Gammaproteobacteria bacterium | reverse complement strand
CCTCGCTTTCCTCAACCTTAAGTGAGTATGCATCTACAAAATCATCCAGGGTTGTCAGAACCCGGGTTGCAATAAGCGGCCTGGCTAAATCAACGGCAGCCGACGCTTGATTAACTAGCTCAATTTGATACGCCGGTGTGTCCTTGCCTTGAACTGATCGGCTTGCCACGTTGCTCCGAATCAGAATATCCGGACTCGCTGAGGCATCATCTGCGCTCAACATGTAATGCTTGGAACGCCCCTTGGTGCGAGCTGAAACCGAACAAATGAGTTTAAATATTATTCGTTCACTGTCAGGCACACCTTCCAGCGCGATAGAATATTGATTTACTTCATCCATATATTCGACCCAATATATGTCTAAGTTCCCATAATTACTGGCAATTTTTTATACCAGCCGAAGTTAATACTTAGTTATGAGTATCGGTAGTCAGAATTGCCTCTGGAGGTACCCTTCCAGAAAACGTGATTTTGCTCACATAAACATATCCGTAGCCATTTACAGACTACCCAGCCCATCTAGACGAGACAGTCTCTACTTACAGCATGGAATACTCACGAAATTCGCATTATATAATGTAATCAACCACTTACCATGTTCTGGCCGGTGACTGTCTAACACCATCATCTTACCAAACTACTAGTTCACCTTACCGACTTGTATGTACTACAAAATAGTTATTTTATAAATTCTGTATACTGAAACACACCGCATTAAAGCCTCCAGAGAAATCAGCCAGCCGGTCCACATGTGGCGCTAACTATTTGTTGAGTGGCACAGCGATTCACTCTCAATCTGGCTCAATATAATATATAGCCAAGCATCCCGGCGCCGGGAATGATCCAGACAACATCGAGCTTGAATTTCATTAAGGCAATCATCGATACAACAAATATTGCCAGGGTTGGCAATATGCTCTTAATTTCAAATGGCCATGCCGGGATCGCGGTATTCAAAATCACAAAGGCCGCTACCAATATCAGGCCGATCACCCCACAATGCACCCCATGAATAGCAGCCTGAGTCACCGAAGATTGTTTTATAAAATCCAGCACCTTGGTTGCAGTAATCATTAAAATCGCGGGTGGGCCGAAAATTGCGATGGTTGACAGCAGCGCGCCGGGAATCCCTGCCACCTTGAAACCAATAAAGGTGGCGCTGATGAGGATCGGCCCGGGGGTGATTTGACCCATGGCAATACCATCAGTGAATTCCTGCTGTGTAACCCATCCGTACTGCAAAACCACGATACTTCCTATGATCGGGATAAAAACATAGCCTCCGCCAAACAGTATCAGGCTCATACTGGCAAATGTCAGTGCCAACATTAATAAACTATTATTCGCAAAGGGTAACGGGATAAACCAAAGTAGAAATAAAACGGACAACAGTGAAACTGGAACGACAATCTTGTTTAGCGGGAATTTTACATGCTCTTTTTCAGCACTTGCCGTATTTTTATCGTAGAAAAACAAATAACCCAGACCGGCACATAAGGCGATGATTGCAATTGGAGCATAAATACGATACTCCAGCGGGGTTGCAATCATAATCAACAGGGAAATCAGTAACAGTACAACTTCTTTCTTGCCGGTAATAGATTTCTTACCCATGCGCCAGACAACGCTTAGTACTATTGCGGCGATGGCCGGAATAAATCCCTGAAAGGCTTTTTGCAGGGCGGGAATATCGCCGTATTGGAAATAAAAATAACTGAGCGCCAGCACCAGGAAGAACGATGGCAGGATAATGCTCGTCGTCGCAACCAGCGCACCTGCGGCACCCCTCAGGCGGTAACCAACAAATGCTACAACATTGACGGCCTGCGGACCGGGCAGGAGATTAGCCAGTGATATTGCATCCAGCATTTCCTCATGACTGATCAGCTTATAGCGTTTCACGATTATCGTTTCGATAAACGAGATCAGCGACATAAAGCCACCAAAGGCCACACTTCCGATCTTCAGAAACGTCCAGAAAATAAACCAGAGCGAGGATTGTTCAGGTGTCTGTGAGGTTATCTCGGTATTTTTATTTTTAAACAGGTTCTTTATTTGCATACGCTGATCGGTCCTGGCTGGACCTTTAGCTTGAGATGACTTCGCCAGCGCGTCAAGTATGGCCATTTAAAACTATAATCTGAAATTTCGTTCGATAAACTGGGCTAAATATTCGCTCGCTGTGGAGACATCAGTGTTTGAGGTGTTCACTAACAGATCCGGACTTTCAGGTGGCTCATAGGACTGCCCGACACCGGTAAAATTCTTGATCTCTCCGCTCATGGCCTTTTTATACAGCCCTTTGGGGTCACGATTAATGCAATCGTCGATTTCTGCATGGACATGAACGAGGTGGAAGTTATCGCCAATAATATTCTGCACGATTTGACGACCTTCAGTGAAAGGTGAGACGAACGAAGCCAGCACGATAAAACCCCGGTTTGCCAGCATCGCGGCAACTTCACCGGAGCGTCGCAGGTTCTCCTTGCGAGATTCCGGGCTGAAATCCAGGTCCGCATTCAACCCATCCCGCATGGCATCGCCATCCAGAATTGTTACGAGGTAGTTTTTCTCAAACAGGTACTGCTCAACGTGGTTCGCCAGGGTGGATTTGCCCGCACCAGAAAGTCCGGTAAGCCAGATTACCCCACTCTTGTGGCCGGCAAGCTGATTACGCATAGTACGATCAACCCAGCCATCATGCGGATAGATGTTCGCCTGTGGTGCAAATGCGGCACTGTCCTTTGAAATGCTCATCTAATACCCCTAATCTAGTTCTAAGTATGATGTACTACTAAATACTTAACTGCCCCTCGTTTACCTACATCATAGGTCGTAGAAGTGGCATGGGAACAGGCAGAAACAGGGAATTATGGGAGTATGATCACACTTTTGATAAGGCCTCTGCTTTTAACAGACTTAGTAACTCGATTGAGAATTACTCGGCCAAATATCAGGTGTTAAATGATTAAAATTTAACCAATTTAAGACGAAAATTTTTGAATCTGCGCATCTGGAATGCCTTGACAAGACACAAAATACCATTATTAACTGTATGTATACTGTGCTTTGGGCTTCACTTTCCAGCAAAATTCCAGATTATTGCCATTTCCCGGATTCCATCTAGAGACCCCATCTGAAAGTGGTTCAATGGATGCAGTGAACTCCCAAATCTAGCGATTCAACCGCCGGAGTCGAAAATTCAGTGTTTCGGCTTGTCGCATTGAGCTAAAAGCTGTCTGCTTTCCCATATTTTCGTGCA
>CBDUOW010000239.1:0-3287 GCA_965368945.1 uncultured Gammaproteobacteria bacterium | reverse complement strand
TAAAACATATGGTTATGTGCGAATGTTCTGAAATAGGTGGGCTATACGGCACAGGGCTGAACTTTATGGGTGGGGTTCGGTCTTATGATTTACAGGTTGGCAGGATATTTTTCCTGCAACCCGTCACATTTCATGTGAAATCTCCCCTTAGGTTAGATTCGGGCGCCATGTAGGCGCCCTTTTTTATAGCTGGATTTGAGTTTGTCCGCTTTCGACCAGAACACTTCAAACATCTCCCCGTCATTCCGGCGAAGGCCGGAATCCAGGTGGCTACAAACCGACGTTCGCTATTCTGAAAACAAGGCAATAAGAAACCCGCCGAAGCGGGTTTCTTTTATTGTTTTAGAAGATGGACAGCGTTATTCAGTCCTGTTTTTCCTTGAGTCCATACTTCTTGTTGATCTCGTCATAGGTGGGCTGAATCACGTCCTTCACATCGAGTCTGCCGCCCGCAATCACATCCGAATAAGGAATTCTGGTACTTTGATCAGGTGCCTGCGGCTTCTCAGTGGCAGGAGGTGGCCAGACGTCTTCATCAACAACTGCCAGCCGCACACGAATATCATCCTTGGTGATGTTCCACACCATGTAGTCCTCGGCGAGGCTCAGCGGACCGTCGTAGGTTTTGCGGACACGTTCATTGATCGCCCCTGTCGTGTCAAAGTCCTTGAAGAAGTGATAGGCCACAGCCATCCGCGGTTTGATGCGCGACATCACTTTGCCAAACGCTTCAGGTGCAGTGTGGATCTGGGTGCCTACCGCTAACGCGCTTTGGGGTGTGAACTTGAACTTGGTAATCATATCCGGCACGGCGATAAAACACTCGTGAATCGCCAGGTCGGCATTCTTCGCATACTCGTCATACCACTTGTTCGGATAGGTATCGCCCCCGAATACGAATTTTAGCCCATTCCACTCCAGGCTGAAGCTCACCGGGCCGTCCAGGGAGTGGATAGCCGGGAAGGACCGAATCGTCACGCCGTTTTCCTTATAGATGACCTGATTCATGCCCATGTAGTCAAACTCGTGGACCTCGAGATGGTAGCCACGCGGATCGGTGAGTCCCTTGCGGCCATCAAGATCCCAGGTAAGTGCTTTACGCAAGTGATCCAGTGCGTACTTCGTGCCCCTTTCCGGTGTCGCACCACTCGGACCCCAAACACGTAACGGCTTCTGCCGACCGGCCAGCGCGCCACCGACAAACAATGCATCCAGATCACCGAAATGGTCGGTATGCAGGTGGCTCAGGAAAACCTTATCGAGGAAATTGTAGGGGATCTGAAGGGCGGCGATACGCTCGCCCGATCCGGTTCCGACATCGAAAATAAACTTGTCACCGTTGCCCAGTTCGAGCAGCCAGCACGATGCCGCTTGTTTCGGACGCGCCGTGGGCATGCCGGTGCCACAGGCAACCAGGCGCATTTCGTCCGGCGCCAGGTCCTCGCTGTTGGGTGCGTAGAAATCACGCGCACGCGCCTTCACCGGTGACACTTTTGGTGGATTCCCCGCGGCGAATGACTCACTTATGAACCCGGACGCTTTTCCTTCGAGTCCGTCTACGTGTCCCCATTGATAGAGCATCACGGCCACGAAGGTCATAGCTGCTACGATAAGCACTCTTTTTGTTGCGATCATTATCCTGCTCCTCCGGTAATCGTTCTTTTTATCAGGCTAAGGTTTGATTCCTGGACCCTATCTGTCGCATCTGTCCTACTTTATCAATAACGCAGCACCACTTACCAGCAAAAGCACACCAATGGCTCGATGGAAGGTGGTCTGGCTGATGCTGGTATGAACGTGGCCACCGAGATACATGGCCAGCCCCATGATCGGCAAACCCAATGCTGTCAGCAGTAACGTCTGGTGAGTAAAGAACCCGGAGAGTGCAAAACCACCGACACGGATGCCACCGTCAATCATAAAAACAGTGGCGATGGTGGCGCGGAAGGCGGCTTTGTCCAGATGGCGGAGTTGTAAATAAATGACATAAAACGGTCCGCCGGTACCAAACAGGGTCCCGACCAGACCGCCGAATACCCCGGCAGGGACCGCCCACAGCTTGCCACCTTGCCGGTGGGGTGTGGGAGAAATGAAGTTATAGATGGCAAACAGGAGTATCACGACGCCCAGTGTTTTGACTAACAGATTGGTATCGACGGTCTTAAAAATGAAAAGTGCAAGCAACACGCCGGCGAGGGTAAAGGGCAACAACGGGAATATCATCTTCCACTGGGTAACTTCGCGATGTCTGATGCTGTGACTGACCGAGGCGATGAAATCGAGCAGGACCATCATCGGTACCACGATGGAGATGGGGAGTATCAGTACCAGCAACGGAATTGCGATCAGGCCGGAGCCAAAACCTGAAACGCCGCGAAAGGTATAGGCCGTGATTAAAATCAGCACAACCAGGCCGTATTGCAGTGGACCAAGTGATTCAGGCATGGCGTTGACGTATACCTCAGGTTAGCGGTTCAGTCACAGGCGAATGGACATTCAAAATCGTGATTATCAACTTGCAAGGCGTTTGATCCAGTTGGTGAACACCACGTCGGCCACCGCGTTCAACTCACGGGCGCGGGCATCCGTTTCCGCCAGGAGAGTTTCCTCTGCCTGTACACAGGGATGGCCACTGTGTACGTCTTCCTGATATAAACCGACCCACTCGCGGACCATGTCAGCGGTCATTTCCAGGTGAAACTGTAACCCCAGGGTATTGCCAATCGAAAAAGCCTGATGCGGGTAGCAGTCACTGCCCAGGAGGTGTGTGGCACCTTGCGGCAACGGAAAGGTTTCACCGTGCCAGTGAAAGGCGCTGAAGTGATCATTCAGCCCGTCAAACCAGCCATCGCGTTGTTGCGGCTGGACTTTATGCACATTGGACCAACCGATTTCCATTCCTGAACCCTTGCCGACGGTCACGCCCAATGCCCTGGCGATGAGCTGGCTCCCCAGGCAAATGCCCAGCATTGGCATGTCCTGTTTGCTGGCGGCTTGAATCAACTTGACCTCATCGGCGATCCAGCCAAGCGGATCATTGACGCTCATGCTGCCGCCCATGAACACCAGTCCGGATATATCATCCAGGGTTTGCGGCACAGGTTGATTGTCATCGATACGGACGATCTCATAGGGTATTTTACGCCTGTCGAGAACGGTGCCGAGATAACCCGGTCCTTCACAGGCGATATGACGAAAGATGCGGACTGGTTTCATGTTTAAACCTAAGCGGTAATAATTAGCCGGATGGCATCCTGGTGCAGACGGGCTGTCTGCATATAGTGTTT
>CBDUOW010000238.1:0-3294 GCA_965368945.1 uncultured Gammaproteobacteria bacterium | reverse complement strand
TGTGCTTCGCGACATAAGAACATCCCTGTTCAAAACTCTGCTACGGGTCGTTTGGCTGCCTTGCATCCATCTCAAATCCGAACCTTTTCAGACCGACCTTAAAACTAAAAGCCCCGCTGGAAACAGCGGGGCTTTTTTATTCCTGGATCAGAAAAAAATTCAGCACCTGAAAAAGCGTGCAGGGTAGACTTGGCATATATGCAAAAACAGATCGAACAAGTCCTGGCTGAATTGCCTGTCCCCCTGCAGGAGCCGGTGAAACAACGCTGGCAGAGCTTTTGTGAAGCTTCTCCTGAATTAATGGATCTTCCCAACGAGATAGTGACGTCGTTACCCCGAGTCTGGGCGGCGAGCGATTTTGTTGCGATGCAGTGCCTGCGGCAGCCGCAGTTGTTGCCGGACCTGGCTGGTGAGGACTTGCTGCGAGAGTATGACTGGGAAGCATACCGCGAACGCCTGACGGAAAAGTTACAGGCCGTGACCCAGGAAAGTGACTTGATGCGCGAGCTACGCCTGTTTCGGCAGCGCGAGATGGTGCGCATTATCTGGCGCGATATTGCCGGTTGGGCGGATTTGATGGATACCACCCGGGACTTGTCACACCTGGCTGAGGCCTGTATCGATGTGGCGCTGACCAGGCTCTACGCCTGGGAATCTGAGCAGAGCGGCACCCCCCGGGACAATGAGGGCAATCCCATCAATCTGGTGGTGGTAGGCATGGGCAAACTCGGTGCCTGGGAGCTGAATCTTTCCTCAGATATTGATCTGATTTTTGCTTTTGCCGAAGAGGGTGAAATCAAAACCGGACGCGGCCTGAGCCATACGGAGTTTTTTGCTCGCCTGGGTCGGCGGCTGATCAATGTGCTGGATCAACAGACCGGAGACGGCTTCGTGTTTCGGGTTGATATGCGTTTGCGGCCGTTTGGTGACAGTGGAGCATTGGCGATAAGCTTTGCTGCAATGGAGAACTATTACCAGATCCATGGTCGAGAGTGGGAACGCTACGCCATGATCAAGGCACGGGTGGTCGGGGGTGATCGGCAAGCCGGTGAGCAGCTGATGGCCATGCTGAAGCCCTTTGTATACCGGCGTTATCTCGATTTTGGTGCCTATGAAGCATTACGCGAGATGAAGACCATGATTAGCCGCGAGGTGGTGCGCAAGGACATGGAGCATAACGTCAAACTGGGTGCCGGTGGCATCCGTGAAGTGGAATTCATCGGCCAGTTGTTTCAGCTTATCCGGGGTGGGCGGGATGCCAAACTGACCGCGCGCAAGATCCTCAAAGTCCTCAGCCACCTGGGGGAGGCCGACTATCTGCCGGACTTCGTGGTGCAGGAGTTGATTGCCGGTTACCGCTACCTGCGCACCGTTGAGCACCGCCTGCAGGCATACCAGGACCGGCAAACCCACCTGCTGCCTGAGGATGAGCTCGGCCAGCTGCGCCTTGCCTACAGCATGGGATATGACGGCTGGGAGAGCTTCCTGGCCGATCTCAACATGCATCGCCTGCGGGTGCAGGGTCACTTTGAGCAGGTTTTTGAGGCGCCCCAAACCGAACAGGGTGATGAGGGAGCGGCCGATCTCACGGGCGTCTGGCTCGGGACCCTGGATGAGGCAACCAGTCTTGGTGTGTTGCAGGAGGCAGGCTATCAGGCTACCGAGGCCTTATGGAAGAAACTCTCGGATATCCGCCAAAGCCGGGCTTACCATGGATTGAGCAGTCAGGGGCGGGAACGCCTGGATCGGCTCATGCCCTTGTTACTGGGTGCGGCCGGTCTGGCCGACCAGCCGGATCAGACCCTCCAGCGCCTGCTGGATCTGGTGGCCCAGATTCAGCGGCGCAGTGTTTACCTGGCACTGCTGGTGGAAAATCCCCTCGCTATGTCCCAACTGGTGCGGTTGTCGAGCGCCAGCCCCTGGATTAGCGATTACCTCAAACAGTATCCGCTGTTGCTGGATGAGTTGCTGGATCCACGCAGTTTGTATGCGCCGCCGGATCAGCCGGAACTGGTTGCCGAGCTGTCACGGCGTTTGCTGGGTGTGACCAGGGAGGATCAGGAACTGGCGATGGATATCCTGCGCCAGTTCAAGCACACCAATGTGTTACGGGTGGCGGCGGCCGACATCGTCGAAGCCCTGCCGTTGATGAAAGTGAGTGATCACCTCAGCTGGATCGCAGAGACGGTACTGGATGAGGCGCTGGAACAGGCCTGGCATCATCTGACCGCACGCCATGGCCGACCTCCGGTCGAGGGTGAAGGGAAGGGTTTTGCCATCATTGGCTACGGTAAACTGGGTGGTCTTGAGCTGGGTTATGGTTCCGATCTGGATCTGGTGTTCCTGCACGCGGCCGAGAGTGAAAGTGAAATGACCGATGGACAGACGCCGCTGGCACTGCCGGTATTTTTTGCCCGTCTTGGCCAGCGGCTAATCCATGTGTTGACGGCCTACACGCCCGCGGGTTTGCTGTATGAAGTGGACATGCGCCTCAGGCCCGACGGGGCCTCCGGCATGCTGGTTTCAAGCCTCAAGGCATATGAGGCTTATCAGCGTGACAAGGCCTGGTTGTGGGAACATCAGGCCCTGGTCCGGGCCCGGCCGGTGGCGGGGGATCGCGCTATTGGGGAACGCTTTCAGGCGATACGCCGGGCAATTCTGGCCCAGCCGCGGGATGAGACGGAGCTGCGCCAGGGAATTGTGGATATGCGGCAACGTATGCGCGAAGAGCTGGATCACTCCAAGGCCGATGAATTCGATCTCAAACAAGGTGTGGGCGGGATAGTCGATATTGAGTTCATGGTGCAATTTGGGGTGCTGGCCTATGCGCATGCCCACCCTGCGCTACTGGATTACACTGACAATATTCGCTTGCTGGCTGCAATGGCTGACGCTGGTTTGATGCCCGTGAAGGATGTGGAACAATTGAGTGAAGTCTATCGACATTATCGTGGTGCAGCGCATCGACGGGCCTTGCAGGAGCAGGGCAGCACGTTCGAGGCTACCCAATTTATTGAACAACGCCAGCAGGTTCAGGCGATTTGGCAGCGTTGGTTAGAAAGCGGATAAGACACGGTTCGATCTTTCTAATAAAATAGACCGCTTATGCGTTCAATCGGGGTGTGGCCCCGCATTAAGTGAAGGAGACATACGGCATGTCGATGGCCGATCGAGACGGCGTCATCTGGTTTGACGGCGAAATGGTACCCTGGCGGGAAGCCCAGGTGCATGTACTGACCCATACCCTGCATTACGGCATGGGCGTATTTGAAGGCCTGCGTGCTTATCATGCCA
>CBDUOW010000237.1:0-3299 GCA_965368945.1 uncultured Gammaproteobacteria bacterium | reverse complement strand
GCCACCCTTAAAGAAGTCCCCGCCGATGCGGAAATCATCAGTCATCAACTCATGCTCCGCGCAGGGATGATTCGTAAACTCGCTTCCGGACTGTACAGTTGGCTACCACTGGGGCTGCGGGTACTGCGCAAGGTGGAGAATATTGTGCGTGAAGAAATGGACCGTGCCGGTGCCCAGGAAGTATTGATGCCGGCTGTACAACCGGCGGAATTGTGGTACGAATCGGGGCGCTGGGAACAATACGGACCAGAGCTATTACGCCTGATCGATCGCCATGACCGTGAGTTCTGCTTCGGCCCAACCCACGAAGAAGTCATCACCGATCTGATCAGACATGAAATTCGCAGTTATCGCCAGCTACCCAGTAATTTCTACCAGATCCAGACCAAGTTTCGTGATGAAATTCGGCCCCGTTTCGGGATAATGCGGGCTCGTGAATTCCTGATGAAGGATGCCTATTCCTTTCATCTTGATGATACCTCCCTGAACGAAACCTATCACCTTATGCATGACACCTATTGTCGTATCTTTAAACGTATCGGCCTGGAATTCCGCCCGGTGCGGGCCGATAGTGGCGCCATCGGTGGCAGTCTGTCGCACGAATTCCATGTGCTGGCTGAGTCAGGCGAGGACGCCATTGCCTTTAGCAGTAAAAGTGACTATGCCGCTAACGTAGAAATGGCGGAAGCGATTGCACCAAACGTCGAGCGTCCCGCCGCAAGCAAAACAATGACCTTGGTCGATACGCCTGAACAACGCAGCATAGAGGAAGTCAGTGGATTTCTGAAAATTGACGCCGCGCAATGTCTTAAGACCCTGCTGGTCAACGCTGAGGATGACGGCGTGATCGCGTTGGTATTGCGAGGGGATCATGAACTTAATGAGATCAAGGCAGAAAAGCTCGATGCCGTCGCCAGCCCGCTGACTTTTGCCGGTGAAGCGGAGGTCAAACAGGTGGCGGGTTGTGAACCCGGTTCGCTCGGTCCTGTGGGACTCTCAATACCGATCTATGTGGATCATGCTGCTCTGGCTGTGGCTGATTTTGTCTGTGGTGCCAATCAGGACGGCAAGCATCTTACCGGCGTCAATTGGGGCCGTGATCTAACCAATGCAACGGCTGTGGATATCCGTAACGTCCAGGAAGGTGATCCCAGTCCGGATGGCAAGGGCATCCTGGCCATTAAACGTGGCATCGAAGTGGGACATATTTTCCAATTGGGGCGTAAATACAGTGAGGCCATGGATGCGACTGTTCTGGATGAAAATGGTAAGTCTGTGGTGATGACCATGGGTTGTTATGGGATCGGGGTCTCGCGAGTAGTTGCCGCGGCAATCGAACAAAATCACGACGATAATGGCATTATCTGGCCCGAGGCAATTGCGCCCTACCAGGTTGCGCTGTTACCAATGAATATGCACAAATCAGCACGCCTGCGTGAAGCCGTCGATATACTATACGAACAATTTCAGGCAGCTGGCCTTGAAGTATTACTCGACGATCGCAAGGAACGCGCCGGTGTCATGTTCGCGGATATGGAACTGATCGGCATACCACACCGTATCGTCCTGGGTGAGCGCGGACTGGATAATGGAGTGATTGAATACAAGGGCCGCCGCGACAGCGATAGTCAGGATATTGCCCTGGATAATATTGTTGAATATTTACAGCAGAAACTTGCTCAAAAATAAGGTGACAAAAACCACTTTCATCTCGAAGCATCTTTGCCTTCTTATCACATTCATTGTGATGAGTAGTGCTGCCCACGCAAAACAACAGCCGGTTGACGAAGAACTTCGCCAGCTACTTAAAAATGCCACCGAAGCGAGTGACAGTTTTTCCAATCGCTATGATGCTGAAGTGTGGTTGGTCGATATGTCTCACCGTCTGGAATACAAGGTCCCTGATCCGGAAAAGCGCTTGCGCATGCTGCAGCAAATCCATTATGAGGCAACCCGCGCTGAACTTTATCCTGAACTGGTTCTTGCCGTGATTGACGTCGAGAGTAACTTTAACCAGTTTGCAATCTCAAGAGCAGGCGCAATGGGGTTAATGCAGGTTATGCCATTCTGGCTTAAGGAAATCGGCCGTCCCGACGACAATCTGTTTCACCTGAAAACCAACCTGCGTATGGGCTGTACCATCCTGCGTTACTACCTTGATATGGAAAAAGGTGATTTGACCCAGGCGTTGGCACGCTACAATGGTAGCAAAGGCAGTTACCGCTACACCAATAAGGTCTTTAAGGTCTTGAACGAACGCTGGCGTAAATACTAATTAGAAATAATCCAGCTGTATCACCGGGCTGTAAATTCCCCGAGAGGAGTCTGTTCCACCTCAGCACAGACCACCTTCTCAACCCTGGCATGCATTGGGCCTTGCCACAGCCAGTCACAGAGTGCTTCAACCGCCTGAGGTTCTCCACAGACCAGCACCTCCACGTCACCATCCAGGAGATTTTTGGCATAACCCGTCAGGTTGTACTTAATTGCCTGCTCCTGAGTACTTGCCCGGTAAAATACACCCTGAACCCGGCCACTGACACGGCAACGTTTGCAAATTGTCATGGCAGAATGATTACTGCAGCCTGACCAGCATACAATTTCTGACTTTTCATCGGAAATTCCACCTTGAGAAGAAAATCCTTTCCGCCTGATTGATTATCTGCTTCTGAAGCACGGCGGATATTGAAAACACGCCCATTAAAAGTATCATCATCAATATTAACCGTTACTTCCATATCAATCTCAACCTTTGCCACTTGTTTTGATGTCAGCCAGGCATTGGCATGCATGTAATTCGCATCCACCACCACGAACAAAACAATCGGTTTCAAGTCAGGGACTACGACTTGCCCAACTTCCGCCTGCCGGGTAATGATCACGGCATCAAATGGTGCGCGTAGCGAACTATATTCCAGATCAAGCTCTGCCTGTACCAGATCGGCCTGTCCTTTATGGTATTTCGCCTTTGCCGCAATAAAATTATTTTTCGCAATTTGTAATTCATGATCAGACAATACTGTCCGGTCATAAAGTTCCAGGGAGCGATCCTGTTCCCGTTTCGCTTCGGCAAGCTCAGCCTTGAACTGCTCTAATTGTGCCTTTAAACCGGCCACCTGGGACTTGAAGCCTCTTTGATCCAGTTGTAATAAAGCCTCTCCCTGTTTGACCCGCTGGCCAGGCTTTACCATGACACGCTCTACTACCCCTCTGACCGGGGTTCCCAATTCAACCTGTCTGGCCCAATCCAGCTCGGCTTTAAGTTCAACCGCTAAGATCGGTGCTGATGCGGCAAAGTA
>CBDUOW010000236.1:0-3302 GCA_965368945.1 uncultured Gammaproteobacteria bacterium | reverse complement strand
ATATCGAACAAGTTGAATTACCCAATGGTGTGCAGTGTGATATGGAAATAGTACGTCATCCTGGTGGTGCGGCGGTGGTGGCTATTGATGAAAAGCAACGTACTTGTTTGCTCAACCAGTATCGCCATGCCTGTAATGGCTGGGTATGGGAATTACCAGCAGGAAAAATTGATAACCATGAAGCCCCGCTACTTACCGCACAACGTGAATTACAGGAAGAAGCGGGTAGAAAGGCGGCTCAATGGCAATCACTGGGGCACATAATTTCTTCGCCAGGTGTATTTACCGAGGTGGTACACTGTTATCTGGCGACCGGGCTTTCTGTCTGTGACACCGGTCATGAAGCAGAGGAACTTATCGAAATACACTGGGTGCCGTTTGAAGAAGCATTTGAGTGGGCCCTTGATAACCGGATCAGTGATGCAAAAACAGTTATCGGACTCTGTCGCGCCCAGGCATTTCTGAGTAAGTATGAAAGACTATCAAACAGTTGAATAAAATAAACATTACTTTGGCACCAGAATAAATTATGAAACATATTAATTTAATTACGACAATATCTTTAGCACTGTTGTTATTGATTCCGCTGGAATCGAATGCGGATATGTTTGGACAAGGAACAAAACGCTTTAGCTTATTGGTTGGTAGAGGACAGGCTTTTGGTGATAATTACACCATTATTGGGTTAGGTCTTGGTTATTATGTCTATGATGGCCTTGAATTGGCTGTCAACTGGGATACCTGGCAGGGTGGGGAACCTGATATTAATCAAATTACACCGGAAGTTCGTTATGTATTCCGTAACCAGTCATCCATCGATCCCTATGTCGGCGCCTTGTACCGCTGGACCTCCATCTCAGGTTTCGATGATGAAACAGCCTACGGATTTCGTGCGGGTGTATATATTACAACGGGACGGCGATCGTTTATTGGTATTGGTGCTGCTTATATTGAAACAACAAGCTGCGATGAGCGCGTCTATGTTTCCTGTTCCGATACTTATCCTGAGTTTTCTTTCGCTGTTACATTTTAGTAGTTATATAAAAAAGGCCTGCTAATGCAGGCCTTTTTTTGCGTCAGTTTTTATCAGGTCATATTTGGTAAATATTCTGGTAAGTAACCGCGAATATCTTCCGCCTTTTGCTGGGTAAGATTCTTGTCCATTTCAATACTCACCAGTTTTCGCGTCTGGTCGGTCAACTGGTTGCGCAAGGTGCCTAGAAAGGCCGGTGCCGCAACGATCAATAGTTGTTTGAACTTGTTGCTACTGCGTGCCTGGTCCAGATGCCTGGAAATTTGCCTGGCGAAATCAATCACCTCCTGCTCCTTGGGTTCGATTTCGTCCTGAAAACCGTGCCGCCCGGCGCCACTTTTATCACTATCATGGCCAGGCAGGTCACTGCTTAGATCTTGCTCATGAAGTCGGCTTTGTGGATGGGCTAAGCTGTTGATTTCTATAAGTTGTGATGATGGACTTTCTGCGGTGAAGATTCTGGCGCGACTGCTGTCGGCTACGAGGATCCAGGTTGGTTTCATTTCACGCCCCTCTGTGAGTTCAACATGAATAACTTGCTATGGAATCGAGCTAGAAGTCCCTGATCCGGATCAAATTACATGACAATTTACTAATTAAGTTAACCCGGTCAGTGGCTAATCGGTTGCATATGCTCAGCGAGACGCATAAAACGTGCTCTTAATTAATAAGCATATATCCATATGGGCGGATTTAAAGGGTCATGGATAAAAATGTGAGCTCGAAGCGATAATCCGGGCCCGTGGCCTTCCCCTTGCGGGCCGCTCTAACCCTGCCCGAGACTAACTAAGATTAAGGCTATATTCCGAGATGCTTATGGTGAAATGGTGCCCCGGAGACGACTCGAACGTCCGACCTGCCGCTTAGGAGGCGGCTGCTCTATCCTCTGAGCTACCGGGGCATGATTACAGTTTCGCAACGGCTATTTTACTTGGCCGAGGGAAGAATATCCAAAAAGAATATATTCAGGCGATGGCCTGGAAGGAGGAGGAAGGATCGTAAACGGTAGTTATTCGAGCTGACTGGCTTGCTGTTACGGGTAACTGACCCGGCGGTAGCTGCGTGATAGTCTCAACATGATAGCGATGGTCTTTGATAATGAGGCTGTTAATTTTATCAAGCCGTTGGCAATTTTGTTCCAGCTTTGCGATACGTTGCCAGAGGCTTTCCAGTATTTGTTGAGCTGATTCTGCCTGAAACTTGATATAAGTGGTCATGCCAGCCTGGTCCCGGTTCAGTCCGGCATGTTCCAGCAAATTAAATTGTTCAAGTTTGAGATCATCAAGGATTTCACTGAGTCGGTATTCAATGTTGCCAGCCTGTTGCATGGCTATGCTGTCACCGTGTGAAAAGGCCTCGTATTCGTCGAGAAGTGTTTGATGCAGTTCTGCGAGGTAATTTGCGATGTCCTGCAGTATTGGTTGGAGGTCTGATGAGAGCATCGTGAAAATTTTGAGTTATTTTTTCAGGGATGACTCGAAATCGATCATTTTATCCGCGATGCTTTCAGCATCGACCTGATACTCACCGTTTGCGATAGCATTTTTCATATCATTAATACGCCGGGTATCAATGGGTAAATCATCGGCTAATCGTGTTTCTAATTCTTTAAGCCGACTAATTACACTATTTGGTTGAGCCTCGTCTGCCCCCTGGTCCTGACTGGTCAGTTTTTTCTGCTTGTCGGTCGGCAGGACAGCCTGGTCACCAGATGGCGGGGACCGGTCTGAACTATCACCGGTTTTCACCTTCTTCATGTAATCATGCTCCTATTCTTATCAGTCACGGTTATCGACCACGACTGTTAGAACTTTAGGCATAAATTCAGATTACATGTATTTGTATTCTTCTCCGCAACAGGCCTGATTTCATCTGATAAGCCACGATTAGTAAATATGGTGTATGATTGACTGTAAAACTACATATAGACATACCAAAGATTGGGACCTGGTTCACATATCCTATTAATCATGGATATACTGTAATAGGCGATCTCATAGAATTGAGAGGGATAATCTATACTCCTTAAAATTACATTGAGTTGTGCAGGAAATAATTGTTCCAGTCAAGTGTGACATGCTTGGCGGTATAACATTAATAGAAGTCGCAATATGTCGCGGTCATAATCCGGAACATAACCGGAAGACACCATTAGCCAGGAGGTTGTAATGTCGTTCTCTGATATCTACATGATAACTGATAGTCCGGTTATTTCCGGTGTGATCTGGTTTGTCATACTGACAATTATATTTTATCTAGCCAGAAACCA
>CBDUOW010000235.1:0-3306 GCA_965368945.1 uncultured Gammaproteobacteria bacterium | reverse complement strand
GGCAAAATGAGGACCGTCGAAGACGATATCATATTTGCCTGCCCGCATATTCGACTGATACGTGAGCCAGTTGCCGGGATGCTCATACTTTACCGGCTGGCCGAGTTGCTGGCTGAAAAACATAGCAAGCGACCCATATTGTTCCTCACCGGCCTGTTTGGATTCACGGGGTGGGGCGGTGAATACCAATTCCGCGCTCACTGGATTGCTGCAAAAAATCAGGAATAAAACCAGATATTTATACCTCAACAGCATGCTGTCCTCCTAACTTTCATTTTTCATCCATGACAGCCATGGGAATCCATTCTGGTCTGATTGTTATAACTTAATAGTGCGCTTGAAGAAAAAAGCATACTATATACGTAATCTAATTCAGACTGACATTCAATCTGTTTAGCTGTTTTTGTTCACTATCTGCAGTTTGTTTGCAAAATGCGATATAATTAACTACGTCTTTAGTAATAACTATTTACTGTTAAAGCGCCACATAGATGATGACCCGCAAAAAAATGGCCCTTCCTGTTCCGGACATTTCAATTCAGGAACACTCACGTCGTCCAAAGCCTCATCTGCGCGTCAAGACGCTCAAACAGTGGCTGATTGAACTGCCCACTGCGAATACCCATAAAGCAACACAGACATTTATCGACCAGGTCGAGACGATAAATCAATCCCGTTATCCGGTGCATGACCGTATCCAGCTACTCGACACCCTGCGACCAACGGCTCGTCAGTTACTGCTGTCACTGAAACAACAAACCAAGAAAGCGATTATCCCACTGGGTCGCCGCGGCCTGGAAGCATATTATCTTAGTCAACAGTTACTTGAGGTCATGGCTTCCGGTTACAAAATTGTGCTGAGTGATTTAATCGCACTCAACAGCCGCAAGGAACACAATGAACTACAGTTACGAGAAGCCATCTATATCGTAATCCAGTATTTATCCCGCCAGCTGGTTGAGGCTTATCTGGTTTATGCTCCGGAACCAAAAAGCATCTGGCATGAACTACACCAGCTCTACCTCTATGCCGAAGAACGAGGCATTAATGCACTGCCGCTGGATGATCCCTATCCCGATTTCAGCCTGCCTATGCATTACACCATCGACCTGGCCTATAAACGCATTCTGATGCTGGCCCTGGTCGAGCCCCGACATATGATACAAGGCGAGGCGGATGATATTTTTTATCTGGTCTCGGCCTGGACCGGTGCCTGTCATCTATTACCGCTCGATAACACACCGATTGAGGGCGAGTATGCCGTCGACATGGCATCTGATAAGCCTCCTCGCTTTGCCTCCCGTGACATAACCTGGGATGGGGTAAATACCCGCATTATTGAATTATCCGGGGTCAAGCAACGCCTGGAGGTACAACTGCAGCGGTTTCTACGTACCAGCCTGGACACGATTGATCACAACGAACAACAGAGCCTGGTAGAGCGACGTCAGCGCGATATGCTGCTGCGACTCACTGAAGCCTGGAATGGAGCACCGGCGCGAGGAACTGACCGGCGTCATATCCATAACCAGGTCCAGTTAGCTACGGGTTTGAGCGCCAGCCATTACTATCTTTCCAGTGGCGAGATATTTACCCCTGAACTGGACGAACTGAAACTTAAAACCGAAGAAGTTGAGCCCGCTGTGTTCGCAACCGCCTATGAAACAGCGATGCAGAAGGACAGTTTTCACCTCAATAAAAGCTACAACATTCGCCCCTGGTGGCAACACAATACCAGCGAATCCGGCACAGCCCTGGCCTGCAAAACCGATTGTGAAAATATGCATGTCAAAGTCGGGGAGGCGGTTGCCTATCGAGACCAAAATGAAGCAACCAGCCATTGGAAACTCGGTGTCGTGCGCTGGTTAAGTGTCAACCCTGATAACGGGCTCGATCTGGGTATTATGAACCTGGCTAATTCCGCAGTACCTATTGCCATTAAGGGACTGAAGGGCCCCGGTTTCGGTACCGATTATTTTCGTGGTCTGCTAATCCCCAAACAGGTTTCATTGCAACAGACCCGTAGCGTCCTGGTTCCCGCGTCTGTTTATGATGTCCATACCGAACTGGCGGTAAACATGAAACAACGCCTGTTTTATATCCGTCTCAAGTCGCTGTTGCGTTCGACCAACGAATTCAGTCAGTTTACTTTTGATGTGATGGCGTCGGCTCCAATCAGTGATGTTGAGGTTTTTGTCTCCTGATACGAGCGTATCACGCCGATTTGCGTGGCATGCCAGAATGGTCCCAGTGAAATCTCGCTGTCACCCACATTCAGGGCTCGCATTGCTTGCTGTGCTAGTGACTGGTCATTAAGACGCAGGCTTGTATCGATCAAAACCGCAGAGGGGGCAGGCATCACTCCGTCTGGCAGGAGTGTGTCGCCAACGCCATAACGCAGCCACATCGTTTCGGTGCGTTGCCAACCCTGCTTACCATAAAATAGCCGCCAGGCTTGCTGGATCATTTTTTGCGCCAAAGCTTGATCCTGCAGCTGCCCGGACACCTCGGCCCATTCCAACAAGCCTTTACTCACATAGGCATAGTCCTCCAGCCCCGCTCGGCCAATGGCGCCTTTTAAAGTCATCACCCGATGTAACTGTTGGCCATCCCATAACTCTTTAACCAGGTAATCGCGTAAACGGGATGCTGCCGGGCGATATATATCGCCAGCGGGTGTAGCCACAGCTTGTGCTAACGCCGACAGGGCCAGGCCATTCCAGGCCGCTATCTTTTTATCGTCTTTTGGCAGGCGTCGGTGGGCGCGTACTTGCCGGAGTTTTTTCTGTGCTGAAGTAAAGTAATTTTTCAGCATGGGCAACGACATGTTTAACTGCCTGGCGGCTTCCGCCGGCGTCACTACTTGCCTGAAATGATAACCGGCTTCAAGCTCGGGACTGCCCGCTATTCCCCAGATCTTTTTCACCACCGCCAATTCATCCTGGCTTAACAGCTTTGCCAGTTCTGCCTCCTGCCAAAGATAATAGCCACCTTCAATTCCCTGCTCATCCACGGCAGAGAGACTGGCGGCCAGGGCGCCTTCCGGCGTGGCTAACTCGCGCAACATGAAATCCAGTGTTTGAAAGGCGACCGTTTGATAACGCCGGTTATTGAACACAATAGCCGCCTGTAAATAGAGACTGGCCAACTGGGCGTTGTCATACAACATCTTCTCAAAATGAGGGATCTGCCAGGCCGGATCCACCGTGTAACGATAGAAGCCACCCGCAAGCTGGTCGTTGAGTCCCTGACTCGCCATGTGGTTCAGGGTCGTCTGCAGAAAATCGCCCAGACGCTCAAGCCTGT
>CBDUOW010000234.1:0-3309 GCA_965368945.1 uncultured Gammaproteobacteria bacterium | reverse complement strand
AATAGACCGTTCCAGGCTACCGTTCGATCCACTCGAATATATCGAGCACCTCGATCAGCTTCCGTTTGATCCCGATATGGATCCGGGCTTGGGCCAGTAGAAATAATTACAAGACATCAGAGCCGCCACTTGTTGGCGGTTCTATCTCTAATACAGAAGCTGACCTGCAATTTATCAACCAATTTGTAGACACAGCGAACAGACCGATATAGGAGGTGGTACGTGTTAGGAAACATCTTGTTCTGGTCAGGGCTCGCTGTCTCACTCTTAATCGGCCTCCTCTATTTCCGCGATCTTGGCGATGTCAGCCAGATGCTGATCCGGGTGAAACGCAAGAACATGCTGCGCTTCATTCGAAACGAGTACCGGCTGCTTGCCATTGGGCTGGCGGCCCTGGCCTTGATGACTATCGTCCATTTCGGCTTCGGCGCGGGTTCACGTGGATTCTGGTGGGCAGCATTCCTACTTTCTTTACTACTCTATGGATTTCCATATATCTGGGTCCATGTCGGCCTCAGGAATCAGAAAGAATCTGCGCGTTTCTACAGCATCGAAGAGGCAAAAGAGTACGTCAGTCCATCGAGCCAGGTGATTGTACTCGAGAATAATGGCATTGCTCGTGCCCATCCGCAGGCCCAATTAATGCGTCCACACCTGGCCGGTAATGACGAGGGTCTCGATGGTGAGAATGTCGTGATGACTTATTGCGCCATGGCCAACCTCGGAATTGGCTATACGCCCGAGGTGGAAGGAGAAAAGCTCGAGCTCGAAGTGCTGGCGCAGCACGGCAACAACCTCGTCCTTAGGGATAACAAAACCGGAGAGCCAATTCAGCAGATTTACGGTTTCCGCGATGCAGATGCTGCCCCGGAGACAAATGGCGCAACCTGCCCGCTCCGTCCCTCGCTCGCAATGCGGCCCTGGCCAACCTTCCGTATGACCTTCCGTGGCTTCCAGAAGGCCTATCCCGAAGGCACGGTTTTCGTGAACAAGCCACCATCGAATCCGATTCTCTATCTATTCGATATGGTGCTTGAAATGGTGTTTTCGTCTTCCATAGACCGGCAGCATCGCGAGAATAAGCCAGTTATGGACAATATGACCCACTACGACGACCGACTGCCGAACAAGACCTACGTCTGGGGGGTGAACTTCGGTGACGATGCGGTCTGCTGGACCGACGATTTCGTGGTGGAACAAGGCAATGTTGTAAACGCCGAAGTCGGCGGTCAACTGCTTGTAGTTGCGTGGGACCCGCGCTATGAAAGTCTCGGAGTCTGGTACAACGACACGGGCGCACCCGTGACAGAGATCGACTTCTTTGGCAATACACCTTCAGGTCAACTCAAACGTGTCGAGGGGCTGAGACCAGGCCTTTTCTGGCATGTGTGGGCGGAGTTTTTCCCACACACGGATATCAACCGTGTTGGTGCTGGCACTAATCAGAAAGCGGCCTAGGATTCCCTGCGATGAGTCAATCACCAACACCATCCCATCAGCACCTCGCTGTCTACGAAGTCTTGCCCGCGATGAAACGCGAAGCGGAGTATTTTCTGACCCGAACCACTGGTCAAACCCTGGCGCTAGCATTTTTGAGAAAATTGTCAGGGGCTGTTAAATGAAACAAATTTTTATAGGCACTTTTCTGTTGTTTACAATTTCACAGGGAGTAATCGCAGACGATCTAGCAAAACAGTCACAAAATCCTTTGGGCACGATTATCAGCGCCCCGTTTGAAAACAATTTCTACTTTGGTATCGGGCCTTCTGAATCGACAGCCTACGCCTTGAACATGAAACCGGTTTATCCGATGAAAGTCGGCGAGTGGAATCTGATTAACAGGTTTATTTTGCCGGCAATATACACGGAAGGTCAGGATGTTGCCGTACCGCCGGATATAGAAATCGATGTCGGCTATGCCGGTTTCATTGAACTGGCCCAGGGCAGCGCATTCGGATTAGGTGATCTGACTTACCAGGCATTTTTCAGTCCGGCCAAACCCGGAAAATGGATTTGGGGTGCCGGCCCGGCATTTAATATACCGACTGCAACGGAGGACAGGTACGCCAGTGATAAATGGTCGGCGGGGGTTGCAGCAGTGGCATTGACGATGCCGGGTAAATGGTTAGTCGGAGGACTGGTGCAAAACGTCTGGTCCTTCGCCGGAGACAGTAATGCGGCTGATGTAAATAAGTTTTTATTCCAGTACTTTATTAACTA
The DNA here is from genome assembly GCA_965368945.1 of uncultured Gammaproteobacteria bacterium. Lineage (GTDB taxonomy): Bacteria > Pseudomonadota > Gammaproteobacteria > UBA6429 > Thiohalophilaceae > JAHEIJ01. Next base: position 1,089 of record CBDUOW010000234.1, on the reverse strand, counting down.
CAACCTGGATAACGGCTGGTATCTGACATCAACACCGACTATCAGTGCGAATTGGGAAGCCAGTAGCGGCAACAAGTGGACTGTGCCTTTCGGTGGTGGTATCGGAAAAATCGTGAAGTCTGGCAAGGTACCAATGGATTATAAACTTACCGCGTACTGGAATGCGGACAAACCGCAATTTGCCCCGGACTGGAACCTGCAGTTTACTGTGAAGTTTTTATTCCCGAAAAGTTAAACACCTATTGTTCCTGGCCGCCTGGCCGTTGAAAATAGCTTGAAGTAGTTATCGGTTGTTGCCGCGGCAATTGATTCAACATCGGTGTTGCGCAACTCGGCAATTTTTTCCGCCACATAACGCACGTATGCCGGTTGATTGGATTTGCCGCGATAGGGCACCGGTGCCAGATAGGGTGCATCGGTTTCGACCAGCATGCGGTCCAGCGGCATTTTCCTGGCCACGTCCTGGAGTTCCCTGGCACTATTGAAAGTCACAATGCCGGAAAAAGAAATATGAAAATTCATGTCCATCGCGGCTTTGGCGGTATTCCAGTCTTCCACGAAACAATGCATCACTCCGCCCGCTTCGGCGGCATTTTCTTCTTTTAGTATCTTTAACGTATCCACAGTGGCATCCCGCATGTGAATAATCAGTGGCTTGGCCGTTTGCTTCGCAGCGGCAATGTGCTGGCGGAAACGCTCCCGCTGCCATTCGAGATCCCCTTCACTGCGGAAATAATCCAGCCCGGTTTCGCCGATCGCCACCACCTGTTCATCCTGTGCCAATGCCACCAGCCGATCACAGTCGGGCTCCTCACCTTCATGTTCATTCGGGTGCACACCGACAGACGCAGTAACGAAATCATACTGGCGGGCCGGTGTGAGCACATCCTCCAGGTGTTCAAGATCGATACAGACACATAGCATGTGCCCTACTCCATGCTCACGCGCATTCTGAAGCGCGCCTTCGAGCTTACCGTCGTAAGGCGTCAAATCAAGGCGGTCAAGATGGCAATGGGAATCAACGAGCATCATGGCAAACTACCAACATAAATAACATTCATGGGATGATTTAAAAATGGATAGGACAGT
>CBDUOW010000233.1:0-3320 GCA_965368945.1 uncultured Gammaproteobacteria bacterium | reverse complement strand
CGAAGGGAATGGGACTGGTGGCCACCGCAGTAAAGTCGCCCGCATAGGCCAGATCCTTTTGCACCGGGTCGGTGTTGGAATTACTGGTGGAGAACCCCATGGCAAAGGGTGTGGTGGTGGTAAAGGTGGGGCCGCCCCGTGCGGCGGCATCCAGTGATGAAAGCGGAACCTGGAAGTCGAGATAAGTAACCGAACCGTTAACATCAATCAGGCGCGAGCGGGTGAAATTGTAGTCTGATCCGCCGGGTGTACCGTCACTGTCCCAGGCACTGGCATTACTGCCGGGTTCGCCATCATTTTCCTCAACAGCGATATCATTGTTGTTTGGATTATCAGCCGAATCCTGGCGCCAGATGGCATCGCTGGCACCGGTAACGATAAAGGCCTGGGTGGGGGAGTCGTTGTAGATAACAACGATGTCATCAGGGGTGGTTTGACCCCCGCCGGTGCCGTCGATGTGGATCACAAATTCCTTGAAGCCGTCACCGTCGGTATCCAGCAGAATATTCCAGGTGGCGGAGGTGAAGGGTTTGCTGTTGCCCGTAGCTTGCAGCGGCGAGGAATTTAACTGCATGCGGAAATACAGGTTGGTGCCATCGCTGTACCAGGACACGGCCGGGCCGTAAGCTGCGACGATGTCAACCGAGCCACTGGGATTGGTACCGCCGGTAGAACTATCGCCCCCGCTGCCGCCTTCGACATCGGAGACATTGGTGCCATTGCTGGTGTAGGGGATCCATTGCAGATCGGAGGGCCAGCTGCCGGGATAACCAACCGGGTCCTTGTAGTCAACCAGAGCAGCAAACAGGGGAGAGAAAACAGCGGGAACAGCGGCAAGCAAGGTGGCAAATAGCAGGCCACGCAACAGGGTCATGCAAGTAGTTACGTTATTGTTTTTAATTACTTTCAATTTCATCGCCATGAGTGCCTGGGTTCTGTTGCACAGCATCGGGTCATGGTCCAACCGCAATTGCGGTTAGCTCAGTCGTCCCTGTGAGCTCCAACAACCACTGCGATGAGAAATAAAACTCGTATTTCTTACTGCTTGACCCGGTGTAAATCTGTGTACGAAAAAATGTTGATATTCGTATTATCAATATCGACCAAGTTGCTGTTTTCTAAATAAAAATTGCAATTTACGGGCGAGGTAACAATTTAGATAATCCCCAAATATTTCAATGAGTTAGTTTTGGCAATTGTGTCATGCAGAAGTATGAGAATTGAGACGACGCCAATGAGTGAGAAAATTCGTCACAAAGTGACAATCTTTGTTAAAAAACAACAGGTAATGGCATGTACGTGAGTGCCTGGATAAACTTACTTATTCAAGTTATGGATTGAGGTGACAAACATTAGTACTGGGGGTAGTGGCGGATCGGGTGGAGAGGAATTGGTAAAAATGGGAGCTTTTCAGGTTTACAAATCGATTAGCGCGCAAAGTCGATCAGATGACGTGCCCGCACAATCTGCACGAATTCCACCCAGTGGGGATCCGGTATCCGACGCGTGGTGACATGCTTATAAGCATCAGCGGGATCCATGCCTTCATGTACCACCCGGAAGAGAAACGTGAACAAGGAAGTGCGTTTGTTGACCTGGCAATGAACCAGCACACGTCGAGCTCCGGCCTGATTCAAGATATTGCTGACGAGTTCAAAATCATCATAGCGGGACTTGAACTAAGCCACCGGGATATTCACGTAACTGATGCCGCATTGAGTCACCAGGCTGCCTTCCTCGGGGATCGCTCCCATCGCGGTCGGTGGCACCAGGTTGATCACCAGAGCATAACCCCGTGTTTTCAAGCCAGCGACTAGTGCTTTCGACGCTTGGCCGGAGGTATGAATGCGCTCGGAGACCATTTCATAACAGAGGCCTGTATTAGACTTACATGCTGATTTGCGATAGCGCATAGTCTCAATAATGAGGTAAATCACAACTACTACGGGATTGAGTAAAAACAGCAGGATTAAAACACCAAAGCCGGAATCCGTATGATTCCAGCCGCCGAGGAGATCAAACCATCCGCCTATAAGCATTAAAACCAGAGTCTGGGGCAAGGCAATGGCGATGATACGTAACAAAAGCATGATCAATGACTAAATTAAATTCCTGAATCGTAGTTGTTTCATTCTGCCGTTAAAGAATATTGAATTCAGTTTTGGCGGTGGTTTTATCGATCGTTATCCGCATCTCACAATAGGCATTGGTTGGCATGGGATCATCGCCACAACCACAATTAATAACGATTTCAGTAAAAAAAATGCCAACCTTGGCCTGAATCATTTTATCGTTATCAGAGAAATTTAATATTGTAGCTGTGATATTGCTGTCATCGATCATACCACCTTGCGACACGCCCCTCTCCAGGGGCAGCGAACCCGAAGGTAGATGCTCGAGCTCATGCTTCAGCGTCCGGGAAAAGACATCAGTGTTCCAGTCGTGCAGGGAATTAGCGAGTTTAGGCATAGCTGACTTCAAGGAAATGGTGCAGGATCAGTCAATACTTCTGTTTTTTGGATTTATTCTTGTCTTTGCTTTTGCCCTTATTCTTGCCGTTATCATCGCCACCGTAGAGATCCTGCCCCTGCTTGAGCACATGAAATTCACTCGAGCCGGGTTTAATTCCCATACTTTTAGCGACGGTTCCCCAGCCTTTGCCCTGGTTGGCTTTGTATTTGTTCAGTGCAAAATCCGTTGAGTACCCGGACATCTCACCCATGCGTAATACCATATAGGCATCTGCCGGTTTATTTACATTGCTGAGGACGGCCTCCACTTCAATGTCGTTGATCTTGAATCGAGCGCCAAGCCTGGCTCTGAAGCCAGATGGATCAGCCTCGGCTTTGACATTCATATCCTTGAGCCAGCCATAATCACCCGCCATCACGGCAGGAATAAGAGTAAATTGCAAAACTGCGATCAGGAGTAAGTATTTGAATAGTTTCATAATTTCCTCGTATAAGTGTATTGTCTTATCCCTGTTATAGAGTCGAGATGTTATTCAGGAATGCGCCAATTTTAAGCCTGATTGTCTATTTGAATAGAGGCGTCGATCACAAATAGTTTGCTGCCTGGTTTTTAAGAATTATAGGCAATATTGAATTCTGCCAGGGCAGAGTCAAGATCGCCCTTTGCACCAATGAAGGCCCAGAATTTTTTAAAATCCTGCTTGGCATTTTCAAGATGGAATTCCATTTTACGAGTTTTGTCTTTCAAGAAGAGTTCAATATTGCTGTTAACCGTATCGCAATAGTCAAGTGAGACAGACAAGTCAGGGGTGTCGTCCGGTAAGTGCTGCAGTATACCCTTTCGGTACG
>CBDUOW010000232.1:0-3322 GCA_965368945.1 uncultured Gammaproteobacteria bacterium | reverse complement strand
AACAGCTTGAGGAACAAGCGCTCGCGCATCTGGCTGTCGTCAGTCATGCCGCCAATTCCCGTCAAAGACCGGCGGGCTGCAATGCAGCCCACCGTATCGTTCACTCATTTTTCGCCAATCACTTGACTCGTTCGATCTCCACCGGCTTCCAGGTCTGGTCATTGAAAGCCTTTAGCGGACCGTAGAAGCGGTAAAACGGGAAGAAGCCCTTGCCAGCCACGGTCTGGATCCAGTTCTCTTCCGCGACGCCTTTCGGTTTCTTCGGCGCGAAGTAGATATCCACCGAGCCGTCGGCGTTGGCCGGCGGGTTCTGCTGGCTGCTGATGCTCGGCAGCGGCTGGTCGGTCTTCAGCTGCGAACGGGTCGCCGGGTCGTAGACCGTGATCGACCAAAACTCGCGGACCGGCACGTTGGGAGGCACATGCAATTTGTAGGTCTTGCTGCCGTCGAGAAAGTCGCCGTTCTCGTCCACGTAGGTCGATGAGTACTTGGAGCCCTTGCCTTCCGGCATCGGCGCCGCCATCGCGGGTGTAACCACGATCGCGTTGTAGTGATACAGCGTACGCGCTTCGAGATTGCGGTAGCCGTTTTTCAGGAACTCCGAGCTGCCACCGAGGAAGGGTGTGCCCCAGGACATGCCTTTATAAAGTTTTTCCTCGGGATCCCGGCTGGCAAACGTAATGACGCGGGACATCGCCACAGCCTGCTTGGCAGCCTGCTCGAAGATGCGCTGCATGCGCTTATCAGGATTGAACGGCTTGCCTTTCTCGATGCCCAGCGAAGCCAGGCGGCCAAGCTGCTCTTTATTGAACAAGTCGGCTGGCTCGTAGCTCACAATCTCGTACAGCCAGTGAAACGCGCTCGCATCCTCGGGGACCAGGCTATTGGCCGGCATGTGACCGCAGTCCATGTAGCGTCCTTTACGCGGGCCCGTTTTCAGCGGGTAGACCTTGAGGTTCTTGCGGTAGTAGTCGAATGCCTTGTCGCCGGTGCCGACGATATCCGTGTTCGCTCGCATCATGCCCCAGTTCCGATAGGAGGTCGAGCGGGCGACGAAATAGCCCTCGGGCACATCACCTTCGTAGTCCGGCGGCAGGATCAGGTACTTGCCACCTTTGCCCTTGTCAGGGCCGGTAGCGCCGAAGTCGACGACGAAACGGAAATAGGCACTGTCCAGCGGTCCCATCACGTTCGCCGGGATTTCCATCACCGTTGGACCTTCGGCCTTCAGGTCCAGGGTCACCAAGGCATAGATACTGTCGGTATTACCTGTCAGGAAGAGAGGGTTTGAGTTCATCTTCTTTGGCGTAACGCAGATGTCGGATGAGTTGCGATGGCCGAAGTCGCGGACCTGAGCCTTCAGGATGCCATGAAGCGAGAGCGCCGGAAAAAGATCCAGGTACAGCTGTGTTGCGCGCTGCAGATCCAGCTCGTCGTAGACCTTCTGCACCGTCTCGGGCGTCGGGTAAGCGGTGCCGGTGAATTCCAGTGTACCGAAGTTGGTCTTGATCTTGGACGGAGCCGGCTTGAACTCCTTGTAGTCCTTGGACGTCTGCATGGCTTCGGCGGCACCCAGCTCGAAGATGCTCTTATCTGACTGGGCCTGTACCGGAGCGGCCAATGCCACCCCCGCCAGTCCGATGGCCGTCATCGTTAATAGCGATTTCATTTCTATATCCTCACAATCTATTCAATGTCTTCTAATCAACGCGTTCAATTTCGCCCTGACGCCATCCTTTGTCGTACCAGACCTGGGTTGGGCTGTAGATTCTCCAGAGTACGTTCCAGCCCTTGTTCGGAATAGTCTGTACCCAGTTGACCTTGCCCTCGGGCTTCTCGGGACCGAAGTAGACGTCGTAGGAGCCGTCGGCGTTCTGCACCACGTCGCTCTGGATGCTGGTCACGCCTGGCAGACGCTGGTCGGTCTGCAGCATGCTGCGGGTCTGGTTGTCATATACCGTGATTTCCCAGAAGCGTTTCGCCGGGACGTTGGCCGGAATATGCAGTTTGTAGGTATAGGCACCATTCAGAATTTCGCCCTCTGAATCGCGCAGACCAATAACGTATTGAGAACCTGCTCCTACCGGTGGTTTCACCATGACCGGTGTGATACCGGTTGCGTAGTAATGGAAGCGGGTTCTTTCGTTGATTAGGCGCGCACCGTTACGCTCAAACTCATGGCTGCCACCGGCAAAACCGATTTCCCAGCTTTTACTATCCGGCCAGATCTTTATGTTTTCGTTTCTGTTCCTCCAGATAATAGAGCGTTGCGTGGCGGTACCAACTAATGCTGCTTCTGTCAGGATCTTGGTCATTCGAGCATCGGGCTTGAACTCTTTGCCTTTCTCGATGCCAATAGAAGCAAGCATGCCCAATGATTCCGTATCCCAGGCGGCGGCGGGTTCTTCCTGTACCAGTTCGTTTACTTCATGGAAGAAGGTGATGTCCTGTGCATGCAGTGTGTTGAGATACTTGTTGGAGACATCGTAATATTTCACCGGCTTGGGATTTGCCTTATCGGCCAGCGGATAGACCTTCAGGTGATCCTTAATATTTTTCACAACAGCCGCGTTGTCGTCGCCCTTGGGAAACCCTCTTAAAGCCAACCAGTGCCCATAGGTTTCTGACTTCTTAACAAAGGGGCCTTCTTTTAAGTCGCCTTCATAGTCAGGCGGCAGGATTGTATATGTCCCTCCTTTACCTCTATCGGGCCCTGCATTGCCAATATCGGCGACATAGTGAAACCAGGAGTTATCTACGATGGCCAGTACATCGGGGGGTGATTCAATAACAACCGGTCCGTTCTTTGTGTCAATCCACATGAACAGGTAGATCACCGTGGTATTGCCGGTTAACAGGAGTGCTTTAGAATCCAGACGACTTTCCCAGATAATGGCGGTTTCATTATCGGGGCCAAATTCACGGATTCCTTTTCTGAAACCCACAAGTGAAGCAGCCGGCGTGGTCATGATCATGGACTCTACGGCCCGAGAAAAGTCCAGGTGATCCCACACTTTTTCAGCAGTTTCCGCGGTGGGAACCCCGTCAAAGAATTCCAGCGTGCCTAGACGGGTATCCACTTTATCCGGGATAAGCACGTTGTTCGGGACCTGTGTGGTCATTTTGTAGGTTTGCGGTTGCTGCGGTACGCCCGCCGCGGCTACCGCGGAAGTCGATTCGGTGTCAGCCGCCTGCCCGCATGCGGCAATCGTCAGCATGCAAATAAAGCCTGTTGTGGCGAGAAGTTTGCGTTTCATCTCTGTCTCCCAGTGAACCAGTTTCGTGAGGTAAAACTAATTGCCAGGGAGATAAGATTCCGGCC
>CBDUOW010000231.1:0-3332 GCA_965368945.1 uncultured Gammaproteobacteria bacterium | reverse complement strand
GGCCATATCGTCAAGTGCAAGTTCAGTATAAATATCAATACCATTCTTTGGACATATTGAGGAAGCCGGAATCATATGTTCATGTTGCCAGATATCGATTGCCGATCGTTTTGTATCCCCGGTTACCAGAAACCAGACCTGCCTGGCCTGGCTTAACCTGTTAGCACTAAGGCTAATACGTTCTGATGGTGGCTTCGGCGCATCGTGCACTGCCAATACGTCTGGCGCACCCGCTTCATCCCCTAAGTCATGACCGGGAAACAAACTGGCGGTGTGACCATCTTCACCCAGGCCCAGGAGGACAAGATCAAAGGTATCGATACTATTGAGAATATCAAGATAGGCATTTGCACCTTCAATAGCACCCAGCTCCGCCGGAATGGCATGAATTTGTTCTGGAGGAATTGCAACATGGCTCAACCAGCTTTGCTGCACCATTGTGTCATTACGTTCCGCCGCCCCGACAGGTAGGCAACGCTCATCACCATAATAAATATGCCAGCCTGACCAGTCGGTCTTTATATTTCGTAATCCCTGATAAACAGCTTTTGGTGTACTACCACCAGCCAGCACAATTCTAAAACATGCATGAGTCGAAAGAGTTTGTTGAGCGAAGTCAGTTATTTGCTTTATGACATCCAGCTTCAAGGCATCACTATCAGGATAATTGTGCCACCGGCGGATTTGTCTCATAGGTTATTCAGATCTTATTGCGCCACACGTGATCTTCACTATCAAACAGGCGGGTGGTTTCTTCCGGTCCCCAGGTACCAGCAGCATATGTGTGTATAAATGTCGTATCCTGTGACCACAGCCTCAAAATCGGATCCACCACACGCCAGGCCCACTCCACTTCGTCAAAACGAATAAACAGGCTCCGATCCCCCTGAATCACGTCCAATAATAATGTTTCATAGGCCTCAAGTGGTTGCTCATTTTCCTCCCGATATGAGGCCACCAATTTTACCGTGCGGGTGTTCATATCCAGACCTGGTTGCTTGGCATGTATTTCCATATGCATACATTCATTCGGCTGAATAGACAAGACAATCCAGTTGGGCTCAATATTTTCAAGGGGTGTTTCACGGAACAATTGTTGCGGCGGATGCTTGAAGCGAATACTGATCGCGGACATTTGTTGTGGCATGCGCTTGCCGGTCCGTAAATAAAAAGGCACGCCGCGCCAACGCCAGTTATCTATATAGAACTTGGCTGCAACGAAGGTTTCCGTGGTCGAGTGTTTTTCCACCGCCTTTTCTTCCTGATAACCCGGTACAGGCTCGCCATTAATTGTGCCGCGAGCATATTGAGCGCGAAAGGCATATGAACTGACGGCACGCTTGGGTATGGGTCGAATCGATCGTAAGACCTTGACCTTTTCATCACGTAAGGCGTCTGCATCCAGCATTGCCGGCGGTTCCATCGCCACGACCGTCATCAACTGCATCAGATGATTTTGTAACATATCGCGCAGGGCGCCGGTTTTGTCAAAATACCCCGCACGAGTACCGATTCCCTTGTCTTCCGCGACGGTGATCTGGACGTGATCAATATAGTTCCTGTTCCAAATCGGCTCAATTAGCGTATTGGCGAAACGAAAAACCAACAGATTCTGCACGGTTTCCTTGCCAAGATAATGATCAATGCGGTAAATCTGCTCTTCGCTGAAGTATTCATGCAGGCGGCTGTTCAGCATCTTGGCGCTTTCAATGTCCTCACCAAATGGTTTTTCAACCACAATGCGGAGTTCGGAAAAATTTTCACCAAATCCGGCATTATGCAGCTGGGTCACAACGCCAATAAAGTCTGCGGGGCGGATCGCCAGATAAACAACAATGTTCTCACAGCTACACTGGTTCGGTTTTGACAGGGCATTCATGAGCTGCTGATAGGCTTGAGGATCATCATGGTCACCTTTGAGATACTCAAATCGCCGGGAGAAACGCTCATAAATTTTGCCGTCAAAATGCGCGCCCAGTCTGTCTTGCAGGGTCAGTTGCATATGCTGGGCCCAATCCTCCTGACTCCAGTCCCGCCTGGCAAACGCAATAAAACTCAGGTCCTCATGAATTCGCCCAGCCACCTCGAGGTGGTAAAGTGCAGGCAGTAATTTGTCCGTTGCCAGGTTGCCTGTCGCACCGAAAATAACGAAATGACACGGATCGAGTGAATTATCCATTCTCGTTACTCTTTTGATTTCAGTGCATGGCCGCCAAATCCCTGGCGCATCATTGCCAGCATCCTGGCGGCATAGTCATTTTTACCCTGGCTGGCAAATCGCATCATTAATGCCAGACTCATTACCGGCGCAGGAATACCTTGCTCTATAGCCTCCAGCGCCGTCCAGCGCCCTTCCCCGGAATCGGCCACGTAGGGTTCAATCTCATCAAGCGTCTGACCTGTTTCCAGAAACTCGGCACTGAGATCGAGCAACCAGCTACGCACCACACTGCCGTGACGCCATGATTCAGCAATGGCTGCCAGGTCAAGATTAAAATCCGTACGTGCTTTCATTAAGGCAAATCCTTCGGCATAAGCCTGCATCATGCCGTACTCGATACCGTTATGGATCATTTTTACAAAATGACCACTCCCGGCCGGTCCACAATGCAGCCAACCCTTGTCTTCTGCAGGTGCAAGTGACTTTAGAATCGGCTCAATTTGTCTGACTGGATCAGAGTCTCCACCCACCATCAGGGCATAGCCATTTTCAAGGCCCCAGACGCCACCTGACACACCTGCGTCAATAAAGTGTATACCAAGCTCATTTAGCTGTTTAGCACGTCGCATGGAGTCCTTGTAAAAAGAATTAGCCCCGTCAATAAGAATATCACCTTCATCAAGTAAATCGGACAGCTGATCAATATGTTGCTGTGTAATATCCCCCGCAGGTAACATCAACCAGATGACACGCGGCGCAGGTAATAGCTCGACAAGCTCTTGCAGTGATACCGTTGCCGTAAGCCCTGTTTCCTCGGCTAGCGAGCGGGTAACCTCTGGATTACGGTTATAAGCTGCGAGCTTGACATTCGCGCGCCGTAACCGCCGTGCCATATTTGCACCCATACGCCCAAGACCAATCAAACCAAGTTCCATCGCCTCACCCCTTTGGAGTTTGCATTATCATGAGATTAACTTACTAATATTAGATTAAATCAAACGACTGATGATTGTATAGAGAAGAAAGGACTTATTATTTGATGGGATATTAATGTAGCATACTAATCGCACTGTCTTAGTGCGAACGCGTTAACTGTATCACTAATCCAGTGCATCTGATTACTTACATGGTTTACCCGCAATAATATTCGTTTTTGAACATTCAGACTACG
>CBDUOW010000230.1:0-3332 GCA_965368945.1 uncultured Gammaproteobacteria bacterium | reverse complement strand
AGGGCATCGCGGGCTTCGGAGCGCTCCTCACCCTCAATTCGGCGTGATACGCCACCGGCACGTGGATTATTAGGCATCAGGACCGAGTAGCGTCCGGCCAGGCTGATGAAGGTTGTGAGGGCAGCGCCCTTGTTGCCGCGTTCTTCCTTGGCAACCTGAACTACGATCTCCTGGCCTTCGGACAGCACATCCTTGATATTTATGCGCCCGGAAGTATCCGCCTCAGGCTTGAAATAATTGCGGGAGATTTCCTTCAGCGGCAGGAACCCATGACGCTCGGCACCATAATCCACGAACGCAGCTTCCAGGCTCGGCTCGATGCGGGTAATTTTACCCTTGTAGATATTGGCTTTCTTGGTTTCGCGCTGGGTGGTTTCGAGATCGAGATCGTAGAGACGCTGACCATCAACAAGTGCGACACGCAGCTCTTCCGCCTGCGTGGCGTTAAACAACATTCTTTTCATTTTAAAACCTTACGCTATGGCGCTCTACCACGGTCATCACTGACCGGTGGGATCGACCAGACCGGTTCACTCGAGCATGGCCTTGCCGTTTTGGTGTGCGCAGCAGTTTTGCGCCCGGCCATGCTGTTGGGGTCTGCCCACCATGTCTGACAACTCGTTCAGCCCATGGGAGCGCGGATGTTCATCCAAATGCTGTCCAAAATTCGATGTACTAGGGACAGCTGTATCATTTCGTCACCAGACTCAGGCGGTGACGCAAATTCGGTTATTTCCGGCTGCAGCTTCAATGAGTGGCGCAGCATCCCGGATAATCCGGAATTAATGTGACTATATCAATGATTTGCAAGGGCATCAATCAAATCCACATTTTATGGAGCACGAATGCCGACAGGCTGCGCTCTAAACTGTTAAAATGCGCCCATGTCGCAGTCTGGGGAAAAATCACCACAACCTGGGGTACAACTGGTAGAGATCAGCGCCGATCTTGCAGGACAGCGGATTGACAATTTCCTCCTGAATCGCTTGAAAGGTGCCCCCCGCAGCCTTATCTACCGCATATTGCGACGCGGCGAGGTTCGGGTCAACAAGGGCCGAATTCGCCCGGAATACCGTCTCAAGGCGGGAGATACGTTACGGATCCCGCCAGTGCGACTGGCCCCCCGTGCGGCACCCGCCCGCCCGGCGGATCATGTCCTGCGCCAGCTTGAAAACGCCATATTGTTTGAAGACAATCGCCTGCTGATTTTGAACAAACCCAGCGGTATGGCAGTACATGGGGGCAGTGGGCTCAGTTACGGCGTGATTGAAGGTCTGCGTGCGTTGCGGCCCCAGGCACCATACCTGGAGCTGGTGCACCGGCTGGATCGGGACACATCAGGTTGTTTGCTGATAGCCAAAAAGCGCAGCGCTTTGCGCAGCTTGCATGAATTATTGCGTAACAACCGGATCGATAAACGCTATATCGCCCTTTTGAAAGGTCAATGGCGAGGCGGCAAACGCCAGATTGACGCCCCCTTGCGCAAGAATGTGTTGCGCTCAGGGGAGCGCATGGTGAGGGTGGATCCGGAGGGTAAACCGGCCCTGAGTGTTTTTCGGCCGCTGGCGGTGGGCAAAACGGCCAGCCTGGTGGACATCAAACTGGAAACCGGCCGTACCCACCAGATACGGGTCCATGCCGCGAGTGTCGATCAGCCCATCGCAGGGGATGACAAATACGGCGATGCCGGGTTTAATCGGCAACTGCGCGAAATCGGGCTGAAACGCCTGTTTTTGCATGCCCGCGCCTTACGATTCCAATTAATAGAGGGCGAACCGGCCATCGAGGTGAGCGCGCCGCTGGATGATGAGCTGCAACAGGTATTAGGAAAACTGGAACTGAAGTATGAGTGAGAGTAATCAACTGATTGTGTTTGACTGGGACGGAACCCTGATGGATTCCGAAGCCCGCATTGTGGCCTGCCTGCGGGCAGCCATTGAAGAAACTGGCTTGCCGCATCGGCCTGATTCTGCCCTGCGTAATATTATTGGCCTGGGCCTGCGCGAAGCCCTGGTGACTCTTTATCCTGAGGGCAGTGATCAGCAACATGATGCGCTCGTTCAGCATTACCGGCATCACTTTCTGGATTCCAATGATACGCCGTCGCCCTTGTTCGAAGGTGCCGATGATTTAATTCGCGGTTTGCATGCGCAGGGCCATTTTCTGGCCGTGGCCACCGGCAAAGGACGAAACGGTCTGGACAAGGTGCTGCAGGAAACCGCCCTGGGTGAGTACTTTCATTACACTCGCTGTGCCGATGAAGCTCATTCCAAACCCCATCCGCAGATGCTACTGGACATCATGGACTGGCTGGGCATGGACGCATCTGATGCACTAATGATTGGTGATACCGAATTTGATTTGCAAATGGCACAAAATGCCGGGGTCAAGGCACTAGGGGTGAGCTATGGTGTACATGAGAAGGCGCGCCTGCTAGCCTGTGAACCACTGGCCTGCCTCGACAGTCTGAGTGAAGTGGCTGAATGGTTAAACACCAATATCACTAAAGCGGCTTAAGTAAAATTTTAATCAATACGTAAGGAAATCCAGATGTTGGGAAACATGCCATCCAATTCGAATGAAAACGATCCCCAGTGGCAAGAGGAAATCGTTAATCGTCTGGCCTTTGCCGCGCTGAATGAACAACGCCGCAGTCGACGCTGGAACATTTTCTTCAAAACACTATTCATTGCGTATTTGTTTCTGATTTTCTTCGCGCTGTATTTACCGCAAGAAACCGGACCGGGGATCAAAGTGGGCAAGCACACTGCCCTGGTTGACTTCAGTGGCATGATTGCCGATAACGCCGAAGCCAACGCCGATACCCTCGTGGGTGGTTTGCGTGCTGCGTTTAAAGACGGCAACACCGCCGGAGTTATTTTGCGGATTAACAGTCCGGGCGGTAGTCCGGTGCAGGCCGGTTATGTGTATGACGAAATCCTGCGCCTGCGGGAAAAATATCCTGAGATCAAACTCTATGCCGTCATTACCGATATGGCGGCGTCCGGCGGCTACTATGTTGCCGCTGCAGCGGATGAAATCTATGCCGACAAGGCGAGTGTAGTGGGGTCGATTGGCGTGTTGATGAACAGTTTTGGTTTCGTCGATGCCATGGATAAGCTGGGTATTGAGCGCCGCCTCTATACCGCCGGCGAGAACAAAGGCATGCTTGATCCCTTCTCTAAAGAGAACCCCAGGGATGTCGCACATCTCAAGAAGATGCTGAATATAATTCATCAACAGTTTATCGATGCCGTTAAAGCCGGTCGTGGTGATCGGCTCGCCGATGATCCGAAGATTTTTTCCGGGCTATTCTGGACCGGAGAGGAAGG
>CBDUOW010000229.1:0-3343 GCA_965368945.1 uncultured Gammaproteobacteria bacterium | reverse complement strand
AGCGTATAGGCGATTCCTGCTGTCTTGAGCCTGGCAACCAATGAATCCAGATCGCTAATCCCGAAAGCCACATGCCGGTCACGTCCCCCATGTTGCGGTCGGCCTTCTACCGGGTCCGGGTTGGGTAATTGCAGTAAATGTATCTGCTGCTGCTGAATTTGCAACCAGGCCCCCGGATAACCCAGTTCAGGCCGATCAGGAACAAGCGTCATTCCCAGTACACCGTGATAAAAATCCAGCGAGTGGTCCAGATCCGCAATAATGAAACTGGCATGCTGTATACCGCTGATTTTAAACATAATTAACCGGCTCGTTCAGGATTTAATATGTGCATGGGCGGATAAATAGGCCGCCAGAATCACGAAGCCGCCTCCAACCCATTCACGTAACAGCACGACCTCGTCGGTGAGCAGTTGGGCGGAAACCGCCCCGGCCACGACTTCAAACAGCAGGATCACTGCCGATCGATAAACCGGCAAATGGGTTACCCCATAGACCACCGAAAGTGTCATCACCACCAGAACCAGCGCGCCGAGCACCAGGGCACTGCTGATGGTATAGCCGGAGGCTTCCCCCAATGTACGACCGGTGATCATAATCAATAGCGCAGCAACCACAATGACACCCAACCAGGCACTGGCGGTTTTGGTATACACCGAAACCTTCTGGGTACTGCGCACCAGCACATTAACCAGTGCAAAACTGAATCCCGAGGAAAGCGCCAGCCAATCAGCCTGTTGCTGTGGCCAGGGCATACCGGACTCGGGTTGCCATAACATGATAACGGCCCCGGCCAATGCCAATGCCAACACCCACAATGAGTCACGCTGCAACTGCTCGCGCAGGAATAACCAACCCATCAATGTCGCCCATAAAGGTGAAAGGTAAAACAGCAGTAGCACCCGCACAATATTGCCTTCCAGTACCGCCAGGATAAACGTGGTATTACACCATCCACTGACCAAAGCTATCGCCAGTAACATCCAGGGTGCCCTGGTAAATTCCCCCCAGTGGCCGCGCATCAGCAGCAGCATAGTTGGCAACGTACCGCAATAGATCAGCAAGGTGCTCCACAGACCGTGCAGGCCGTGTTGTTCCAGCAAGCGCAATGGGTACCAGAAAACACCCCACAGGGTCGCCGCCAATAACAGGCTGAGAATGGCATTAAGTTGCTGTGGTTTTGTCGCCGGCATCGATTCGTCTATACTCTGCATCTTTTTGTGGGGCAGCAATTTCCTGCCTGTTTCTTGCGGCACAATGAACAACGAACATACTCGTTTTTGTAAATAATATGAACCCGGATCTCAGCAAGCTACATCCCTACCCGTTCGAGAAACTCGCTGACCTCAAGCAAGGCTGCACGCCCCCTGCGGAGTTGGCGCCAATTGCCCTCTCGATCGGCGAGCCGAAACATGCGGCGCCGGGTTTTGTGGTTGAGGCCATACAAGGTGCGCTGGATGGTTTATCCCGCTACCCCATGACCAAAGGCCAGATTAATTTACGCATTGCCATTGTCGATTGGCTAACGCAGCGCTTTCGGCTGCCTGCCGGCAGTCTCGATCCCGAGCAACATGTCCTGCCGGTAAACGGCACCCGCGAAGCCCTGTTCGCCTTTGCCCAGGCCGTGGTTGACCGCCAGCATGACGCCTGCGTGGTGATGCCGAATCCGTTTTACCAGATTTATGAAGGCGCCACCCTGCTCGCGGGGGCTGAACCCGTTTATTTGAATGCCCTGGCCGAGAACGGTTTTGTGCCCGATTTCGATAACGTGGGTGCCGAAACCTGGCAGCGCTGTCAGCTGCTGTATCTCTGTTCCCCCGGTAATCCTACCGGTGCGGTGATCGACATTACCACCTTGCAACGATTGATTGCGCTGGCCGAAAAATATGACTTCATCATTGCCTCCGATGAGTGCTATTCCGAAATCTATTTTGATGAGGAACACCCCCCGGTTGGCCTGTTGCAAGCTGCCGCTGAGGCCGGTCATGCGGATTACCGGCGATGTGTGGTATTCCACAGCCTGTCGAAACGTTCCAACTTGCCGGGACTCCGTTCCGGCTTTGTGGCGGGCGATGCCGCGGTGCTGAAGCGTTTCCTGAAGTACCGCACCTACCATGGCTGCGCCATGCCACCACATCACCAGGTCGCCAGTATTCAGGCCTGGCACGATGAAAGCCATGTGGTGGTCAATCGTCATCAGTATCGCGCCAAGTTTGATGCCGTGCTGGATATCCTGCAGCCCGTATTGGATGTCGAGCGTCCTGCCGCCGGCTTCTACCTCTGGCCGCAAACTCCGGTTGACGATACGCAGTTCGCCCGCGAGCTCTACGCCCAACAGAACGTCACAGTGCTGCCCGGCAGTTACCTGTCCCGCTCGGTTGAGGGTATCAATCCCGGCCGGCAGCGACTGCGCATGGCACTGGTGGCGGAGTTTGACGAATGTATCGAAGCGGCAAAGCGCATTCGTGCCTATGTCGAATCCATAAGCTAATCCTTTTTCTGTTCGCTATAATAGCGGCCAATATGACAGCCGCGCCTTACTGGAGAAACCTCGCATGAGCGATATTAAGACCATTATTGAAAACGCCTTTGAAAACCGCGCCGAGATCACTCCACGCAGCGTTGATACCATCGTGAAAGAAGCGGTTACCGAAGCCATCCGGATGCTGGACCAGGGTGAGGCCCGGGTGGCGGAAAAACAGAATGGTGACTGGATGGTCAACGAATGGTTGAAGAAAGCCGTGCTGCTGTCATTCCGGATCCATGATAACCAGTTTATGAAGGGCGGCTTTACCAATTATTACGACAAGGTGCCGGCCAAGTATTCGGATTACAACTCCCGTGAGTTCCGTAACGAAGGGGTGCGGGTTGTGCCGCCCGCCACTGTGCGCAAGGGTGCCTTCATTGCCCCCAGCGTGGTACTGATGCCTTCCTATGTGAATATCGGTGCCTATGTGGATAGCGGCACCATGGTGGACACCTGGGCCACCGTCGGCTCCTGCGCCCAGATTGGCAAGAACGTGCATCTCTCCGGTGGCGTGGGTATCGGTGGCGTATTGGAACCGCTACAAGCCGCGCCAACGATCATTGAAGATAACTGTTTTATCGGCGCACGCTCCGAAGTGGTCGAAGGGGTGATCGTGGAAGAAGGTTCGGTGATCTCGATGGGTGTTTACATCGGTCAAAGTACCCGCATCTACAATCGCATGACCGATGAAATCACCTATGGACGCATTCCGGCCGGTTCCGTAGTGGTATCCGGCAACCTGCCTTCCAAGGATGGCAAATACAGTCTTTATTGCGCCGTGATCGTCAAACAGGTGGATGAAAAAACCCGCGGCAA
>CBDUOW010000228.1:0-3352 GCA_965368945.1 uncultured Gammaproteobacteria bacterium | reverse complement strand
AGATGGACACCGAATCCATTCCTGACAGAAATATGGATTTGTTGATGGATCTGGGAATAGAGAAGGTTAAGAAGCACCAAATGAAAAGGGGGCGGATGGATTAAATTTTATCCTGTTGATTACTGACCCAAATTATTTCAAACCAGCTAATAATTCATAGATCGAAAATCAAGGGGTCAGACCCCTTGATACCATTTTATAGACAGCTCCTGGCGTTGACCGGGCCTGTATTCAACACAAGCATTGAAATGCAGAGCACGTTTGCAAAAGTTTCTATTCCGGCCATCTTCGATTTCTGTTTTATCAGTCGCAAGCCTGGCTACTGTTCGAACACCAGATTCTGGGGGTTGGCGCCCAGTTCCTCCAGGGCCTGGTTGATCGCTTTCATAAAACCGGGTGGGCCACAGACGTAGAAGTGTTGGTCAAAATCGTTAACCTTTTCTTTCAAAAAGTCCTTATCGATTCGACGATTTTCATAACCTGGTGCCTTTTCGCCTGTACAGGTAAGGATACAACGCTCTCCCAGGTAATGCCGAAATTCGTTTTCACAAAATACATCAGCTGCTGTCTTGTTAGAAAAAATCAATGTGTTGTCATCGCTCTCACCAGTGCCCGCCTGTTGACGTAAAATGGCAATAAAAGGCGTGATCCCCACACCACCGGCAAGAAACACACCTGGCCCTTGATACCGGATGGTGCCAAAGGGTTCGGAGATTAACAATTCGCTGCCTGCCGGCAGGTTATGCAACTCACGGGTCACGCCTTCGTGATCCGGGTATTGCTTGATAATGAACTCGAGAACCTTGTCATCCTGCAGGTTAGTGGGGGTAAAAGGACGTCCCTCGTTTTTCCAGTCGGATTGATTAATTGCCAGCTCCACACCTTGACCGGGCTTAAAATCGAATCCGGCGGGTCGTTCTATGATGAAGCGTTGTACATCATGGGTAACAAATTCACGCATTAATAATTTTGTCGTATATTCTTTACTCATAACGGAGCCGCCTTTAATGTCTATGAAAAAGTATGTGTTATGCGCTATTCGTTATAACACAGACCTGGCTTGAATTTGAGCATAAATAAATACGTACCAAGATTCACTGCTTTATTCTGCAGACAACCTGAAGGGCCGATACGTTCATCGTGAGAGGCTTTGATGCCCCGGATGAGGGCATGTTCATACCTCGAATTTGCTTGAACCCCTCAGCTGCTCAGTAGTCCGGTAATAGGGGACACGACCACATTAACTAATGGTATCAAAAAAAATCGGGTCACCAATTTCAGGGTGAGTGTCTGATTCATTTGTTTTATTTCATGTCATGCTGTTTTGCGCTGTTGGTGCTAAGATAACTTCATGTCCAGGTTGACTCCAACAAAAGTCACGCAGACGACCGTAGATCAATGAATTTGCCGCTGCTTCCCGACGCCCACGCCCTGGCAGTAATGGCGCTGACCGTGCTGGCCCTGTATCTGTTTACCCGGGAAACCATCGCCATAGAGACTTCGAGCCTGTTCATTCTGTCGGTGTTGACTATCGGTTTTACCGCTTTTCCGTATACTACATCTCAAGGGGAACACCTGGAGGCGGTGACCTTCTTCAGCGGTTTTGGTCATGAAGCCCTGGTGGCAGTATGCGCGCTAATGATCGCC
Organism: uncultured Gammaproteobacteria bacterium; assembly: GCA_965368945.1. Classification (GTDB taxonomy): domain Bacteria; phylum Pseudomonadota; class Gammaproteobacteria; order UBA6429; family Thiohalophilaceae; genus JAHEIJ01. The sequence continues at coordinate 1,705 of CBDUOW010000228.1, read as the reverse complement.
GGCAGTGGTCTGGTTCACACCGGTGCACTGGAACCACTCGGCCGTAGCCTGGCGCGTTTGTGGCGACTGAGCCCGGCACTGAGCATGTTGTTGACCCTGGTAATCGGCGCCTTCCTCAGCGCCTTCGTGAATAATGTTCCCATTGTCGTGTTGTTATTGCCCATTCTGGTCAGTGTCTCATTGCGTACCGGAGCGCCGGCTTCCGGTGTGTTAATGCCCATGGGTTTTGCTACCCTGGTCGGTGGCATGAGTACCACTATCGGCACCTCGACCAATCTGTTGGTGGTGTCTGTGGCTGCAGACATGGGCTTGCGAAGACTACAGATGTTTGATTTTTTTGTGCCCACTGCCATCGTCGCCAGCATCGCGATTGTCTATCTGTGGTTGATTGCGCCTCGCCTGCTACCAGTACGAGAAGCCGCACTCACCGATACCTCACCAAGAATTTTTGCCGCACAACTCGCTGTCCTGGAAGACGGCTTTGCCGTTGGCAAAACGCTGGCGGATCTTATCGCAAAGACCGGCGGCATGTTGACGGTCTCACGTATCATGCGTGACAGCGGGACATTCATCCTGCCTTTGCCGGACGCCAAGATCCAGGCCGGTGACAGATTGTTGGTGAATGATACGCCGGAGCATCTCAAGGAATACGAGAGCGTACTTGGCGCCACGCTTTATGTCGGCGATACCATAGTAGATGAAGAGCATCCTTTATCCAACGAGGGTCAACAAATTGCTGAAATTGTGGTGGTACAGGGTTCACCCTTGCAGGGAATGACCCTGGGGCAGCTCAACTTTTCCGATCGCTACCAGTTGCTGGTGCTGGCGATACATCGGGCGGGATCCACGGTAGAGACATTACGCGAGGATATAGAGCAAGTCCGTTTGCGTACCAGCGATGTTCTGCTCGTACAAGGACACCTTGACAAAATAGCAGAGATCAAACGCGGTGGTGAGTTATTGGTACTGGATGCAACGGCAGATCTGCCTCACACTGATAAGGCATCAACGGCTCTGGTAATCATGGCCGGTATTGTCATTGTCTCGGCGTTTGGACTCGTGCCCATTGCTATCAGTGCCGTCTGTGGCGTGTTATTGATGCTGATTACCCGCTGCCTGACATGGGGTCAAGCCGCCATGACCCTGAGTACCCAGGTCATTCTTATTGTGGTGGCCAGTCTGGCATTGGGATCTGCACTAATGCAAACAGGTGGTGCTGAATATCTGGCGCAAGTGTTTGTGGCGCTCACGACCGGCGCTTCACCTGCGATTATCCTGTCGGGGCTGATGTTATTGATGGCGATCCTGACGAATATTGTTTCCAACAATGCCGCTGCCGTTATTGGTACCCCCATTGCTGTCAGCATCGCACAGCAACTACAGGTCAATCCAGAACCCTTTGTGATTGCAGTACTCTTCGGTGCCAATATGAGTTATGCCACACCTATGGCTTACAAGACTAACCTGTTAGTGATGAATGCGGGGGGATACCGGTTTATGGATTTCGTTCGCGTTGGTGTTCCTCTTACCATCATTGTCTGGCTGGGCTTGTCTATATTGTTGCCTTTCATGTATTCGATTTCCTGATGGGTGATGAGGAAAGGGCGGAGGGATTATTATTTAACCTACCCAAATCCCGTCGGCTAGCCGGGTAATAGAAGAATTAAACTGGACCACCCATCCTAATAAATTACTATAACTCATT
>CBDUOW010000227.1:0-3358 GCA_965368945.1 uncultured Gammaproteobacteria bacterium | reverse complement strand
TTCTCAAAGAACAGGCGGATATCATTCACGCCATAGCGCAACATGGCCAGGCGTTCGACGCCCATGCCAAAGGCAAAACCGGTGTACGTCTCGGTATCGATATCCACGTGCTTGAAGACATTGGGATGCACCATGCCGCAACCCAGCACTTCCAGCCAGCCGGTATGGCTGCATACCCGACAGCCTTCCCCGCCACACATCACACACTGAATATCGGTTTCGGCTGACGGCTCGGTAAAGGGGAAATAGGACGGCCGGAAACGAACCACCAGGTCCTCGTTCTCAAAGAAACTCTGCAGGAAATCGATGAGGATTGCTTTGAGATCGGTAAAGGTCACCTGCTCATCCACCATCAAACCTTCGACCTGATGAAACATGGGCGTATGGGTCAGGTCGGAATCACAGCGATACACCCGCCCCGGAGCGATAACACGCAGCGGCGGTTTGTGCTGTTGCATTACCCGCACCTGCACCGGCGAAGTATGGGTGCGCAACAAACTGCCGTCCGGAAAATAGAACGTATCATGCATGGCGCGCGCCGGATGCGATTCGGGAATATTCAGCGCTTCGAAATTATGAAAGTCATCCTCAATTTCCGGACCTTCCGCCACGCTGAAACCCATCTGGGCGAACAGATCATCGATCCGCTGCATGGTGCGCGTCACCGGGTGTAAACTGCCCACCGGGGTATGACGGCCCGGTAAAGTGACATCGACCTTTTCGCCAACCAGTTTGGCTTCCAGCACTGCATTCTTCAGCGCCGCGCGCCGCGCCTCGATGGCCTGCTGCACTGTTTGTTTGGCCTGATTAATCGCCTGCCCGGCCTTGGGCCGCTCTTCGGCGGACAACTTGCCCAGCGATTTCATACGCTCGGTGAGATGGCCTTTCTTGCCGAGATAATCCACCCGGACCTGATCCAGTGTCTGCAGATCATCCGCCACGCTTATGGCCTGTTCGGCCTCAGTTACCAGTTGATTGAGTTCCTGTTGCATGCTGTCGATTATTTTTGTTGGCTAATAACAAAAAAGGGAAGGCCAACGACCTTCCCTTTTCCATTTTTTACTCACGCCAGCGGACTGACGCAAATGACTGATTATGACTGAATCAGTTGGACAGGTTGGCCTTGGCCTGTTCCGCCAAAGCGGTAAAGGTGGCCTTGTCAAACACAGCCAGATCAGCCAGAACCTTGCGATCGATCTCGATCGAGGCCTTCTTCAGACCGTTAATCATACGGCTGTAGGTCAGGCCATTTTCACGGGCACCGGCATTGATACGGGCAATCCACAGGGCACGGAACTGACGCTTGCGCTGCTTGCGATCCCGATAGGCATACTGGCCCGCCTTGGTGACTGCCTGGGTGGCAACACGGAAAACATTTTTCCGTCGGCCGCTGTAACCCTTGGCTTGTTCAATAACTTTCTTGTGTTTGGCGCGTGCGGTAACACCGCGTTTTACTCTAGGCATAATCGTTTACCTCATCCAGTTAGCTATAGGGCAACATGCGGCGAATCATGGATACATCTGAATCGGCCACTTGTTCGATGGCGCGCAGATGACGCTTCCGCTTGGTGCTTTTCTTGGTCAGGATGTGGTTTTTATACGACTGGGCACGTTTATAACCGCCAGAAGCGGTCTTTTTAAAACGCTTGGCCGCGCCACGGTTGGTTTTCATCTTTGGCATTTTCGAATACTCCGCATTCGTTAATTAATAAACAGTGAAACAGGAAGCCAATCCCTGTAATCACTTCTTCTTCGGGGCAATCACCATGACCATTTGCCGGCCTTCGAGCCTCGGAAACTGTTCCACAGTACCGATTTCATTCAGGTCTTCCTCAACACGCTTGAGGAGTTGCAGACCGAGCTCCTGGTGGGCCATTTCACGTCCACGAAATCGCAGCGTGACCTTGGTCTTGTCCCCATTGGTCAGGAAACGTGTCAGGTTGCGCAGTTTTACCTGATAGTCCCCTTTTTCCGTCCCTGGGCGAAACTTCACTTCCTTAACGTGAATCTGTTTCTGCTTCTTCTTGGCTGCATGGCGTTTCTTGTTCTCTTCAAACAGAAACTTGCCATAGTCCATGATTCGGCAGACGGGTGGGCTTGCATCGGGGGAGACTTCGACCAGATCCATGTCCGCGTCTAGCGCCATGCTCAGTGCATCTTCCAGTGACACCAACCCAACTTGCTCACCCTCAGCATCAATGACCCGCAGTTCTTGCGCGGTAATTTCGTCATTAATACGTGTTTTCTTGGTTGCGATACTTTAATCCTCCAAATGACTACGGCCGCGGCACACGACTTCCTCGGTGAGCCTGGCAACGAGATCATCGATACTCATGCTGCCAAGGTCTTCACCATTGCGCGTACGCACGGCCACAGTGGAATTTTCTACTTCCCTATCGCCGACCACCAGCATATAGGGGATTTTCTGTAGCGTATGTTCGCGGATCTTAAAGCCAATCTTCTCATTTCTCAAGTCAGCAATGACCCGTAAGCCGTGTTTCTGCAAGGTTTTTTCCAGTTTTCGGACGTAATCAGCCTGCCGGTCGGTAATGTCCATCACTACCGCCTGCACCGGGGCCAGCCAGAGCGGAAACGCGCCCGCATGATGCTCGATTAAAATACCGATAAAACGCTCCAGCGACCCCAGGATCGCCCGGTGCAACATGACCGGGACCTGTTTGCTGCCGTCCTCGGCAATGTAATGGGCATCCAGGCGGCCCGGCATGGAAAAATCCACCTGTATGGTGCCACACTGCCAGACCCGGCCCAGGCAGTCCCGCAGGGAGAATTCGATTTTCGGCCCGTAAAACGCCCCCTCGCCCGGCTGCAAGTCCCAGTCCAGCCCCTTGTCATTGAGGGCTTTTTCCAGTGCATGCTCCGCCTTGTCCCACTCTGCGTCGGAGCCGACCCGCTGATCCGGCCGGGTGGACAGCTTGATAATGATGTCCTCGAAACCGAAATCCGCGTAAACCTTGAAAAGCAGATCGATGAAGGCCGAGACCTCATCCTGGATCTGGTCTTCGGTACAGAAAATATGCGCATCGTCCTGGGTGAAGTTGCGCACCCGCATCAGGCCATGCAGCGTACCGGACGGTTCATTGCGATGGCAGGAGCCGAACTCGGCCATGCGTAACGGCAAATCCCGGTAACTCTTCAAGCCCTGGTTGTAGATCTGCACATGACAGGGGCAGTTCATCGGCTTGATGGCATAGGTCCGCTTTTCGGACTCGGTGATAAACATGTCATCCCGGAACTTGTCCCAGTGGCCGGACTTCTCCCACAGCACCCGATCCACCACTTCGGGGGTTTTCACTTCCTGGTAGCCGTTTTCACGCAGCCGGTTGCGGATGTATTGCTC
>CBDUOW010000226.1:0-3372 GCA_965368945.1 uncultured Gammaproteobacteria bacterium | reverse complement strand
GGGGCGGGCGCTGTGTTAGCCGATCCGGGTGCCATGCAGGGCAAGCACTTTCACCCTAAGGGCAAGCTGCCATCAAAACATACCTTAGAAGTGCTTAAACAATCAGCTTCAAGCTTACCCTTCTCCGATAAACGAGACTTTGATGAAGAGAAGAAAGGATTCCTCGCCGCCCCCGATTCTTGGACCATTAAAGGCGAAAAGGGCAATGTCGTCTGGGATATGGAACGTTATAAATTTTTTCTCTCAGGCAAGTACTTCGATAGCATTCACCCATCACTGAAACGCCAGTCAACCTTGAATATGAATTTTGGTTTGTATGAGGTTATTCCGGGTTTCTATCAGGTTCGCGGTTTCGATCTCGCCAACATCACTTTCGTGAAAGGCAAGAAGGGCTGGATCGTGTTTGATCCCTTAACGGCACCGGAAACGGCGCGCGCAGCCAAGGAATTGGTCGACAAACATCTGGGCGAACGGCCTATTGTTGCGGTGGTTTATTCGCACTCACACGTTGACCACTGGGGTGGCGTACGCGGTATTGTTGATGAAGCCGACGTGCGTGCCGGCAAGGTTAAAATCATCGCCCCGCGAGCCTTTATGGAATTTGCTGTTTCCGAAAACGTTTATGCGGGCAATGCCATGAACCGTCGCGTCATGTACCAGTACGGTGTGTTATTACCGGCCAGTCCATTCGGCCATGCCGGTCAGGGGCTGGCGCAGAATGTTGCCAATGGCAACACGGGATTAATCCCACCCACGCATATTATCGAAAAAAATATCGAGGTGATGACAGTCGATGGTGTAAAGATGGAATTCCTGAATACGCCATTCACTGAGGCACCATCCGAAATGCATACCTGGTTTCCGGACTCGAAGGTATTCTGGAGTGCGGAAAATGTCACGGGTACCTTCCATAATATCTATACCTTACGCGGCGCACAGGTGCGTGACCCCCTGGCCTGGTCCAAGTACATCAACGAATCACTTTTTCGCTATGGCAAGCAGGCCGAAGTCATGATCGCTTCGCACCATTGGCCACGCTGGGGCAATAAAAGAGTTCAGGAAGTGCTGAGTGGCCAACGTGACCTTTACGCCAATATCAATAACCAGGTGCTGCATCTGGCAAATCAAGGTGTCACCATCAACCAAATCCATAATGTCTACAAGACACCAAAGAGTATCGAACAACAGTGGTATAACCGTGGCTATCATGGTTCACCCGAACATAATAGCCGTGGAGTCATCAATCGTTATCTGGGTTATTGGGATGGCAACCCGGCAACATTGATTCCACTCTCCCCCGCCGATTCTGCGCCTTTGTATGTAGAAATGATGGGCGGTGCGAAAAAGATCCTGGCCAAGGGGCAAGAGTTGCATGATAAAGGACGCTACCTTGAAGCCCAGGAAATCCTGAATAAACTGGTCCAGGCCGAACCACAGAATCGCGCGGCCAAGGATCTGCTTGCCGATGTGTTTGAACAAATCGGTTACCAGCAGGAAAATCCCGGTTTGCGCAACAGCTACCTGCAAGCTGCCTTTGAGTTACGCTCCGGATTACCCGAAGGTGCTCCGCCAAGTACATCCGGCCCGGACGTGGTCCGAGCGATGTCAACGGAGTTGTTCCTCGACTTTATCGCTATCCGCATGGACAGTCGAAAGGTTGAAGACATGAAGTTCATAATTAACTTGATTACACCCGATAATGGTGAAAAATTTGTGATTGAATTAGCCAACGCGACATTAACCAACATCGAAGGCTTTCAAGCGGACAATGCTGACTTGACAATTACTATAAACCGTAGCGATCTCGAAACGGTGATGATGGGTAAAAAGACGCTCATGGCACAGCTTGATGATGGCACGGCAAAATTTAAAGGGGACAAAAGTATCATCAAGAAACTAGCCTCTACCCTCACCGTCTTTACCCCCGATTTCGAAATGATGCCAGGAACCAAACGTCATGCTTCAAAAGCTGACATGAATCCTTATGAAGTTGGTCCTATCAAGGTCATTGGTGAATAGGATCAGGATAATTACCCATGAATGTCGTATTGTAATAAGACTGCGAATGCTAAAATTAGCAAAGTCATAAAGCGAGTGCAGGAGCAGAGAGCTTGGAACCCTACAAACATATCCTGGTGGCACTGGATTTATCCAATGAAGCCCGGCAGGTAGCGGAGCGCGGCCGGGATCTGTCTGAACGCTATGAGGCCAGGCTGAGTTTAATCCATGTGGTTGAGCCGATTATTGTGGATAACAGTTATGATTTGATGACCAGCTTGCCGGCTGAACTCGATGATACTTTGCAGGAACGTGCCAGATCTTTTCTCGCCAAAATTTCAAACCAATTGAAGCTGGGCGAGGTTGAGCAAATCGTCACATTGGGTTCAACGCGAAGTGAGATTTTTCGTGTCGCACAGGAACAGTCTATGGATCTGATTGTGGTGGGTACCCATGGCCGTCATGGAGTGGGGCTTTTACTTGGTTCTACGGCAAATTCCATATTACACGGTACACCTTGCGATGTGCATGCGGTTCGAATCCGAAGCTAATAATTTTACATGCTGATATGCAGAGTTATTTTTGCAGCCAGTCCAGGATCAATGGTTTGTTTTCTGTAAGCCCCTTGTAATCCAGTGTTGCATCTGACATGGATTGCAGGGCGGATTGCAGAGCCAAGCGTTTTTCAGGGGACTGTTTTAGTTCCGCCACATCATAGAAATAAGTTCGGATCGTAAAGAGAAAGGCATCGAGTTCTGGAAACCCGTAAATCACCTGTCTCTCAACTCGTAAATAAAGCTCTGGCTTGTCCGGGTCAAAGCGCCGACCCTGCCACAGCTTTGTGTCGATACCCTCAGGTGCGAGAGGGTGGTGATTCAGTTTTCTGTCAGTTGCCAGTCCCCATGCAAAACGCACATAAGGCCCCTTGTTTAGCAGACTGTTAAGCAACTGTTCAACGCGCTGGTTAACCTTTTCCATCCCGGGTACGGGGGCATGGCTGGCGAGGAAGCTTTTGCCAATTTTGTCCTTCGCAGCCCAGTGATTGGGAAAGCAAAGATGCAAGGCAATTATCCGATCATTGCCCTCATTTGATATCTCAACCAGGGCGATGTCTTCCTGAATCTGCATGGCGAGGGCATCCAGGCCATCCGTGTATCCAGTCACATCGACTGCGGTTGGGGCTAGATTAAAGTGAGAGTCAAATACCAGAACTTCGTCTGTTAATTTACAGTGCAGATGATGTTGATCTTTATGACAATGATATGAGAATAAATCCGGATTCTCTTGATGCAATTGCTGAATGACAAATTGGTTGATTATCGATATCTTATGAGGTGTTAATCCTTGCTGACAATAATATTTTTCGAGATTCTC
>CBDUOW010000225.1:0-3373 GCA_965368945.1 uncultured Gammaproteobacteria bacterium | reverse complement strand
TCACGGTGCCATTCGTATCGTCACCCGCAATAAATAAAAAGGGTAATGTCATGACAGTCGAAAAAATCTATATTTTCAAGCGTTTCGAACGTTTCTGGCACTGGGCTCAAGCCGCCACCATTATCTTCCTGATGCTGACGGGCTTTGAGATCCATGGTACTTATAAGCTCTTCGGCTTCGAGAAAGCATCGAACCTGCATGTTATCGGGGCCTGGACGTTGATCACGCTGTGGGTGTTCGCCGTGTTCTGGCACTTCACCACGGGGGAATGGAAACAATACATTCCCACCATGAAGAAAGTTGATGCCATGGTGAAATACTATGCATTGGGCATCTTTACCAATGCACCGCATCCCTTCCGTCAGACTACCCGGCGTAAACACAATCCGTTACAGCGCCTGGCCTATCTGTTCTTCTGGCTGATCATTTCTCCCATAATCTGGTTCTCAGGCTGGTTCTACCTGTTCTACGCCGACTGGGAAAACTGGGGACTTGGGTTTCTGTCACTGGAATGGGTGGCGTTCTTCCATACCCTCGGCGCCTTCCTGATATTGTTCTTCTTTATTGCACATGTCTACCTGACCACCGCCGGGCATACCGTCACGTCGCACATCAAGGCCATGATCACCGGCTGGGAGGAAGTAGACTAGGATTTTTATCAGCTATCACTTTCAATGCCGGGTAACACCTGTTGCCCGGCACATTTTTTAATACTTATGTTAAGGAGTCGCATTATGAAACTGCACAAACCTTTTGCCATTTCCCTCATGGTTTGCCTGTTTGGCGCAGCCATCCCGGCACAGGCGGAAGACGGCAACTGGAAAAAAGGCCGTATTTACTACCGCATGGTCTGCACGGCCTGTCATACCGAGCATGCCGGTGGCTCAATTTCGCCTGCTACCATGACCAAGGCGGAATGGAAGGCTTACATCGCGGCCGACAAACATGCCAAGGGCAAGGACACCGTCAGCTACTACGTCAGCCAGGAATATCGCAACAGCATCAAGGCCAGCAACAAGGCAGCCGCGAAGTTCGCCAAGGTCCCCAATGATGAGATGCTGGCCGATGTGGCGGCATTTGTTCAGCACGGCGCCAAGGATTCCGATACGCCCGCCCGCTGTAACTAGATCGAGATCATTCAGATGGTGCAGTTTTAATAATATATAAAAAAGGGGAAATGGAGGATGAGTACAGAAAGCGGACCGGCGTGGCTCGCTGGTTTTAAGACGGACTATAACGACATTTTTGTCAAAGAATGGTCGCCCTACCTGGGTGCAGTGGTGCTGGTCATCATTATGGCCGTCCTGATGGGCTCCGGGATGTTCTGGGGTGTGTTTGGCGGACTTAAATTATGGGGTGACTACCTCAACAATGCCATCGGCCTGGGACCGGTACTGGGCATCAAGCCGGAACTGGAAAGCCCCCTGATGCACCGAATCTCACTGATGGACATCACCCTGCTGCTGGGGGCTTTCAGTGCCGCCCTTCTGTCGCGACAGTTTCGCATCAGCCGGCCGCCCAAGCTGGAATATATCTGGGGCGCCGTTGGCGGCATCCTGATGGGGCTGGGGGCGACACTGGCAGGTGGCTGTACCACGGGTGGCTTTTTTGTTCCGCTGACCTTCTCCTCCTCGGCCGGCTGGGGCATGTGGCTGGGACTGCTGGTGGGTGCGGTCGTTGGCCTGAAACTGCTGCTCTGGACCATGGAACACATTACCTGGGGCACCTCTGCACCACCAATGACACAGCCGCGCTATAAATCGGTCTATCCCTGGATTGGCCTGGTGGTGATAACCCTGACGCTCATCTGGACCCTTCGTTGGTGGTATTCAGATGAGAAGATGGAAGTCTCACGCGCAGTGCTTATCCTGTGTGGTTTCGCCATCGGTTTCGTGTTGCACCGTTCCCGTTTTTGCTTCTCACGGGTATTTCGCGAACCCTTCATGACCGGTGAAGGCGAAATGACCAAGGCCATGATTCTGGCCCTGGCGCTTGGCGCACCGGTTGGCGCAATACTCATAACCAAGGGCACCATTGATCCCTACCTCGCTATTCCGACACGCTTCTGGCTCGGGTCTGTACTCGGCGGGCTGGTGTTTGGTATCGGCATGGTCTTCGCCGGTGGCTGTGCCTCGGGCTCGCTCTGGCGAGTCGGTGAAGGCCACCTCAAACTGGTCGTGGCGGTATTGTTCTTTGCCTGGGGTGGCTCTGTTTCAAGCGGCATCATGGGACGCCTGGGATGGACGGCCGGCGAATTCGATGTCGACTTCCTGGATGGCATGGCCGAAGTGTCCAAGCTGGGTTACCAGGCCTTTATGCCTGATTTAACTGGCAGCTGGGGTTGGACGCTTTTCATTACATTCGGCCTGCTTCTCATCTGGTATTTATTCGTTCGTTATAACGAATCGACCAGCAAATTTACCGTTTTCTAAATACAGCTGATAAATATCAAGGAGTTCACTATGAAAACCAAACTCGGGATTTTGATGCTCTTTTTGCTCATGCCGCTAATGGGCTATGCAGCCGAATCTGGCGGCGCTGATGCAAAAAAAGGCTGGTACCCGAATATCGTCGATAACGCCTTCGTGGCAAAGTATGCAGTATTGCCAAAACCGAAAGGCGTCATGATCATCGACTCCCGCCCGACAGCCCGCAAGTATGACAAGGGCCACATCCCCGGCGCGGTGAGTATTCCTGACAGTTCTTTCGACAAAATGACGGACATGCTGCCGCAAGACAAGAAGACATTATTGATCTTCTATTGTGGTGGTACCAAGTGCAAGCTCAGCCACAAGTCGGCATTCAAGGCGGAAAAACTCGGCTATAGCAACATCAAGGTCTATGCCGAGGGTTATCCCGACTGGAAGAAAAAAGGTGGACTGCAGGCGGTTAGCATTGCGCAAATCAAGAAGCTGGTCGACAGCAAGGCCAAGGTCGTTATCATTGATTCACGTCCCAAGGCGAGAAAATACGACAAGGGCCACATCCCCGGCGCGATCAGTATTTCCGACAAGGATTTTGACAAACTGACGGACCAGTTGCCGAAAGACAAGTCCACCCCGCTGTATTTCTATTGCGGTGGCCTGAAATGCAAACTGAGCCCGAACTCTGCCCAAAAAGCCATCAAACTCGGCTATACCAAGGTTTACATCGTACCGGAAGGTTATCCTGCCTGGAAGAAGGCTTATGGCACAGGCAAGGCACCCGCCGTTAAGGAAGGCTCGGCAGGCGGCAACATTACCGTTGCCTCTTTCCAGGAAATCATGAAAGCAGCCCCGGGCAGCCTGGTACTGGTTGATGTACGGGATGCTGAGGAGTTCAAGGGTGGCACTATCAAAGGCGCGATAAACATTCCGATCAATGACCTGGAAAA
>CBDUOW010000224.1:0-3379 GCA_965368945.1 uncultured Gammaproteobacteria bacterium | reverse complement strand
GAATCCTGCATATGAGCGCGCGTTAATGCGTCCAGGGCACCAAAAGGCTCGTCCATCAATAACACTTTCGGCTCCATGGAAAGGGCTCGCGCAATCCCGACCCGTTGTTTCATCCCCCCGGAAATCTCATCGGGACGCTTGTGCATCGCATGTTCCATATGCACCAATGCCAGGTTGTGCTCAACCCATTGCTTGATTTCTGCCCTGGACTTTTTACCTTTGAATACCTGTTTAGCTGCCAGTTCGACATTCTCATAGGCTGTCAACCAGGGTAGCAGGGAGTGATTTTGAAACACCACGGCGCGATCCGGTCCAGGTTCATTAACTTCCTTACCATCCAGAATCACACCGCCTGTGGTGGCCTGGTACAGACCGGCGACAATATTCAGCACGGTGGACTTACCGCAACCGGAATGACCAATTAAAGAAACAAATTCGCCTTCATCAATAGCCAGCTCAACATCGTCCAGGGCCTTGAAGGGTCCGTTTGGTGTCGGGAATTCTATTGATACATGTGATATTTCAAGATATGAATTCGACATAATTCAAGTTCTCTTAAGAATAATTTGTTTAACAGTATGCTATCAGCGCAAAACCGCAGTTTTATCCCACGATACCGCTCGCTGCAGCATCAGCATAATTCGATCCAGCAAAAATCCAATCAGGCCAATGGCAAATACCGCGACCATAATGCGAGCCATTGAATTGGAACTGCCATTCTGGAATTCATCCCAGACAAACTTGCCTAGTCCAGGGTTCTGCGCCAGCATTTCAGCTGCGATCAGCACCATCCAGCCAATACCCAGTGAAACGCGCAGACCGGCAAACATCATCGGGGTCGAGGCGGGCACAACGATCTTGGTGACTTTGGTAAACCAGCCCAGACGCAGGACCCGGCTGACGTTGATTAAATCTTTATCGATAGTAGAAACGCCAACCGTGGTGTTGATGATTGTTGGCCATAAACAACACAGCGTCACAGTAATTGCCGAGGTTAGAAAAGATTTGGAAAACATCGGGTCATCAGTGATGTACACCGCACTGACTACAATCGTTACAATCGGCAGCCACGCCAGTGGCGATACCGGCTTGAATATCTGAATCAAGGGATTCAGGGCCGTATAAATTGTGCTACTCAGTCCGCAAATTATTCCAAGGGGAATGGCGACTAGCGATGCGAGCAAAAATCCGGTTGCAACCGTAAGCACACTGGTTAGGATCTGATCAAAAAAAGTGGGCTTTCCTGTATAGGGCCGCGTCTTGATTTCCGCATCCGGGTTCTTTGCCAGTTTTTCCGCGTTACGTTTATCCTGCCTTTCATGAAACGCCGTTTCTTTTTGGCGTTCTTCCTTATGTTCATCAAACAGCGCTACGGTTTGTTCCCAAACCTTGGCGGGTCCTGGTAGTTCCCCGAGGGAGGTCTGGACCTGGGAAGCAAGTCCACCCCATACGGCAAGGAACATTCCGATAGCCACAAGCGGCACACCCAGTCTGGTAATCATTAACCTAAACTGCTCATTCCAGTTGATGTCCTTGATCTTGATCTCGGATGGCAGCAACCGCTTCCAGCCGATATTCCCCATGACGCTTTCAGCCCGCGCACTCATATCATCACCTTTGTTCATGAATTAACTTCTATCCAAATCCCTAAAAATCTCTCTCCTTGCAACCGCAAGGAGAGAGTCATCAACTAGATCTTGTCCTTGCCTTTCAGACCGATACTGAATTTCTTCAGGTATTCATTCGGCTTGGTGCCATCATAGGTAACACCATCGATGAATTGAGTCTGTGGTGGACGAAAACCGGATTCTTTTGCAAAGTTCGGAAAATCTGCCGCTTTCATTTTGCCTTCAGCAATGAGTTCTTTCGCTGCCTGGGCGTAGATGTCCGGGCGATAAACCTTCTTGGCAATATCCATGTACCAGCTATCTGATTTTTGCTCGGCGATCTGGCCCCAGCGTCGCATTTGCGTCAGGTACCAGACGGCGTCCGAATAATAAGGATAGGTAGCGTTGTAACGGAAGAACACGTTAAAGTCAGGCACTTCGCGTTTGTCGCCTTTTTCATATTCAAACGTGCCCGTCATGGAATTAGCAATAACGTCATAATCAGCACCAACATATTGTGACTTGGCGAGGATCTTGACCGCTTCCGGGCGATTGGCATTGTTATTGTCATCCAGCCATTTGCCCGCACGGATCATTGCCTTGACGACACGAATATGGGTATTGGGATACTTGTCGGCCCAGGCTTTGCTGACACCGAAGACTTTTTCCGGATTGTTTTTCCAGATTTCATAGTCAGTGATCACCGGCACGCCAATACCTTTGAACACAGCTTGCTGGTTCCATGGCTCACCCACGCAGTAACCATAAATGGTCCCGGCTTCCAGGGTTGACGGCATTTGCGGCGGAGGCGTGACCGACAGCAACGCATCCGCCTTGATTTGACCACTGGTATCACCTTTATGCGGCGCATAGTACCCAGGATGAATACCCCCAGCGGCTAGCCAGTAACGGAGTTCATAGTTATGGGTAGAGACCGGAAACACCATGCCCATCTTGAATGGCTTGCCTTCCGCTTTATATTTTTCGACCACGGGTTTGAGGTAATCGGCTTTAATGGGATGAACCGGTTTGCCGTCTTTCATCGGGATATTTTTTTTCATCTCCTCCCAAATCTTGTTGGAGACGGTAATGCCATTGCCATTCAAATCCATACTGAAGGCGGTGATAATGTGGGCTTTGGTACCAAATCCGATAGTTGCACCTAAAGGTTGGCCCGCCAACATGTGGGCGCCATCAAGTTGACCGTCAATAACCCGATCCAGCAAGACTTTCCAGTTGGCTTGTGCTTCCAGCGTGACATACAGACCTTCATCTTCAAAAAAGCCTTTCTCATAAGCAATGGCCAACGGCGCCATGTCAGTCAGTTTGATAAAACCGAATTTAAGATCTTCTTTCTCCGGTTCACCCACCGCTGCATAGGATGTCATGGTCGACATTGATCCCAAACCAATGGTCAAACCAATGGCCAACGCTGTTGTCTTCAGAAAACCTCGACGGCCATTGCCTGCAATGCTGCTGTACTTCATTACTTGCCTCACTTGGTTGCTGCCAAAAAAAAACGTCCAAACGAACAGTGACAAACACTGTTGGTTTGGACGCCATTGTCCAGATTTGAACCGGTTAACCGGCAGGAACGCTACACCGCGCCCCTTAAGAATTCATTCTGTCCTGCACATCACCGTGTCAGGACATATTCCATAATAATCAACCACCCGCCATTGGATGGTTACCTCACCTATAGTGCAGAATACGTGCCAAACCCTAATTACATATAAGTTCTTGATTTTAAGAATTAGACTTTCCAGATATGC
>CBDUOW010000223.1:0-3382 GCA_965368945.1 uncultured Gammaproteobacteria bacterium | reverse complement strand
GACAAACGGCGGCCACTGTTCTGGGGCATGGGGCTGTTCATAGTGGTGTTAATCGCATTCATACCGCGCAATGAGTTAAACGATATTTTTGTGCAGTATTTCGATGAAACAGTCACCTTCCGGCAACATGCGGACTACACCACGGAAAACCTGACCGGCCTGTATGTTGCGGACTATTCACTGCCGGCGGGAGAAAGCAGTGGTATCAGTGAGCCTGAATTTTTACGGGAAGTAGACGGGTTTGCAGAGTGGTATCGCCAGCAACCTGAAACCCTGCATGTGAATGTTTTTACCGATATCATGAAACGGCTGAATAAAAACATGCATGCTGATGATGAGTCCTGGTATCGCCTGCCGGATGAACGGGACCTCGCGGCACAGTTTCTATTGTTGTATGAAATGTCATTGCCCTACGGCCTGGACCTCAATAACCAGATCAATATTGACAAGTCATCGACCCGCATGACGGCATCACTCAAGACCATGTCGACCAACGAATTACTGGCATTGGAACAACGGGCCGGGAACTGGCTGGCAGAGAATACCCGTTTGATTGCCACTGCCGATGCAAGCGGGCCGTCGATGATGTTTGCGCATATTGGCAAGCGCAACATCATCAGTATGTTGGGAGGTACGACCCTGGCGCTCATACTGATTTCCCTGTTGCTAATCGTGGCGTTGCGTTCAGTCAAGATCGGCCTGGTGAGTATGCTGCCCAACCTGGTGCCGGCGGCGATGGGGTTTGGCCTGTGGGGCATGCTGGTTGGTGAAGTGGGCCTGGCACTTTCCGTGGTCACGACCATGACCCTGGGTATTGTGGTGGACGATACGGTGCACTTCCTGAGTAAATATCTGCGCGCACGGCGGGAACGCGGATACAGTTCGCCTGATGCGGTGCGCTACGCCTTTAACACGGTCGGCCGGGCTCTGTTAACCACCTCCATCGTTTTGGTTGCAGGGTTCCTGGTGTTATCCCAGTCGACATTTGAGTTGAACTCGGGGATGGGGTTATTGACTGCTATTGTGATTACCTTTGCGTTGGTAGCCGATTTCCTGCTCCTGCCGCCACTATTAATGAAATTGGAGGGAACCGAAAATGAAGAAACATCTACTGCTGCTGTTGTGCCTAGTTCTGCCAGTTAGTGTTTATGCCGAAACAGCGGAGGAAAAAGGCCTGGCTATTGCCGTTGAGGCCGATAAGCGGGATACCGGCTGGAGTGACCAGACCGCCAGCATGAAAATGATCCTGCGAAATCGGCAGGGCGAGGAAAGCCTGCGGGATATTCGCAATCGCAGCCTGGAAGTGGAGGGGGATGGTGACAAGGCGTTGATCATTTTTGACACCCCCCGTGATGTAAAGGGTACCGCGTTTTTGAGTTTTACCCATGCCGTCAAGCCGGATGATCAATGGTTGTATTTGCCGGCCCTGAAACGGGTCAAGCGCATATCATCTTCCAACAAGTCCGGACCCTTTATGGGCAGTGAGTTTGCCTATGAAGACATTTCGTCACAGGAAATCGAGAAGTACAAATACAAATTCATAAAAGACGAGGATCTGAATGGCCGGGCGACATTTGTGAATGAACGTTATCCCCAGTACAAGCATTCAGGATATACCAGGCAGATTGCCTGGATTGACAAGCAAATGTATCAGCCGCTCAAGGTTGAGTTTTATGATCGTAAAGGCGAGTTGTTGAAGACCCTGACCTACCATGACTACAAGCAATACCTGAACCAGTACTGGCGAGCGGATCGCATGGAAATGGTAAATCACCAGACAGGGAAAAGTACGAGCTTGATTTGGTCGGAGTATCAGCACAAAACCGGCCTGACCGACAGGGACTTTGATAAAAAGAGTCTCAAACGGGCACGATAACGGTTAACGTTTATGTGGTTCCGCTCAATATTGACCAGCTTGTTATTAGTCACGGTGACGACGGTTCTGGCAGGTGAATGGTCGGGCTATGTGGCGGGTGAGTTTCGCTGGTTTCCCAATGATCCGAGTGATCCGCTTCAGTATAAAGATACCAACCTCTCCGCCGCATTCAGGCCAGAATATGCCCACCAGTGGGATAAGGGTCGGCAGAGTTTTTCCTTTATCGCCTTCGGCCGCGTTGATCAGCATGATGATGAACGTACCCATGGGGATATTCGCGAACTTCTGTATATCAAGGCAGCTGAAAACTGGGAGTTGCAGGCCGGGATCGGCAAAGAATACTGGGCGGTGACCGAGTTTCGTCGCCTCACCGATATCATCAACCAGGATGATGAAGTGGAGGTACCGGATCGCCGGGAAAAGCTCGGTCAGCCCATGGTGAATTTCGCCCTGGTCCAGGACTGGGGCACACTGGGATTTTATGTCTTGCCCTATTTCCGGGAACGCACCTTTCCCGGTGTCGAAGGGCGCCTGCGGACCATCCCGCGAGTTGATGTGGATAACCCGGTGTATGAGTCGCCCGATGAAGACAAACATGTTGATTACGCCCTGCGCTATGCGCATACTCTGAATCAATGGGATGTAGGACTGTACTACTTCGACGGTACCGGTCGTGACCCGCGCCTTGTACCAGGTATAAACAGCGGCGGTGAGGTCGTACTGATTCCTCACTATGATCTGATTGAGCAATACGGGCTGGATTTACAGGGTACTTTTGATGAATGGCTATGGAAACTGGAAACCATTCATCGCTCGGGGCAGGGTCCGGATCCTCGTTTCTGGTCAGCCAGTGGCGGTTTTGAATATACCTTTTTTGGTGTTAAGCAGTCTGACGTCGATGTCGGTCTGTTACTGGAGTATATCTGGGATGAGCGTGGCAGGAATGCCACTACACCCTTTGATAACGACTGGTTTGTTGCCACGCGCATTACCCTGAACGATGTGGACAGTAGTGAGTTACTGGCCGGGTTTGTGATTGACGGCAGCAGCCAGGCGCATTCCCTGTATGTGCAAGGCAGTCGCCGCTTTGGTGACAACTGGAAACTGGATTTAACCGCACGAACCTTTCAGAACCTGACCCCGGCTGACCCAGGATATTCATTCCGTAACGATGACTACCTACAGTTGCAACTGTTTTATTATTTCTGATTATCCGTGGCGGTGCGAGCTACATTAAATCTGATCAATAATTGACCCAGGGCCAGGCCAATTATTGCCAGTGACCAGACAATTACCGGTCCGGCCGGTAAGTCGAACATAGTTGAAAGAATCAGGCCGGAAAAATAACCACTGGCCCCAACGATATATCCCCAGAGTAGTGAGTGACGCATCTTGTACGTCACCAGGGTGGGAATAATGAGGCTGGAGAAGACCAGGTAGATGCCGACCAACTGGACGGATGAAGTGATCGCAATGGCAAAAAGAATATAGAACCCCAGGTTACGA
>CBDUOW010000222.1:0-3388 GCA_965368945.1 uncultured Gammaproteobacteria bacterium | reverse complement strand
CGGGATCGGTATGTGATTCCGCGCCGCGACGGCCGGATCCTGGTGGGCAGCACCCTGGAAGAAGTGGGCTTTGACAAGTCCACCACCCGGGCGGCGATGCAGGAACTCGAAGGCGAAGCCTGTCGCCTGATCCCCGCGCTGGCGAAATACAAAATCGAGCATCACTGGGCCGGGCTGCGGCCGGGTTCGCCGCACGGCATACCCTATATAATGCAGCACCCCCGGATTGAAGGCTTATTCATCAATACCGGGCATTTTCGCAATGGCGTGGTACTGGGCCCGGCCTCCGCCCGGCTGCTGGCCGATATCCTGCTGGGACGCCAGCCGATACTGGAACCGGCTCCCTATGCCGGATGAGCTACCAGAGCGAACAGAATAGCCTGGCAACAACAGCTGATAGGGACCTTGTAACTCTATTAATATCAATAGCTTATATTTATGGTTTCTATCCGGAAGTGAATACTTGAGTGAACAAATAGACTTTGTCTAAAACTCTGCTCTATACTTGGCGTATGAATGACCAGAATCACATCAAGATTGTCGCGGAGCGGGATATCGGGGAGCAGCTCCGGGAAGTGGGGATCACCCCGACCCAGCAACGGGTGCAGATTGCCGAAATCCTGTTCGCGCGTCCGCAGCATCTGTCAGCCGATCAGATTCTGGCCGTGGTCAACAGTAACGGCCCGATTGCCTCCAAGGCCACGATCTATAACACGCTGGGCCTGTTTGCGCGCAAAGGGCTGGTGCGCGAAGTGATCGTTGACCCCAACAAGGTGTTCTACGATTCCAACACCAGCGAACACCATCATTTCTACAACCTGGACACCGGCGATCTGACAGATATTGTCGCCCAGGATGTCATGATCACCAGCCTGCCTGAATTACCGGGCAATACCCAGCCGGCCGGGATTGACATCATTTTCCGGATTCGGGAAAACGATTCCGAAGAAGCCTGAGCAGGCGGTTAACCCATTCAAATCGGCTCGCGTATCATGGATACCCCGGGTTTTCGTCCTTGCCGACGTAGCTCAGTTGGTAGAGCAACTGATTCGTAATCAGTAGGTCGGAGGTTCGACTCCTCTCGTCGGCACCACTTAGCGTCCCGCCCCCTTATTTTTTGTGACTATCGAGAATTGCCAATCCCGTTACCCGCTACACATTTGCTGTGACCTGCCGATAGATTAAGAAGGTTATATTGGAGTTGTCTCAGGTTAAGACCTGATTCAATGATGTGCTACCTTAGTAATAGATAGTGATAGATACGATAATATTCCGGAATGCACCTGTTAGCCCAAGCAGTGCTATGCTTGAATAATAGTCTGCATAAGTATCAGGACAGCGTGTTCGCAAGCCAATAATTACAGAATAATGAAACTGTTCAAATCAGATAATCAACAACTGTATTCGACAGCAGAACTGGAAAAGCTCAACTTTACCGCCTTTGCCAACCTGCCGCAGGCCTATAAATCACCCGAGAAAAAAGACCTGGACCTGGATGCTTACCAGCAGCGCCTGAGTAATCTGCGTCGAGTTCCGGTTCGGCAATTGGAAGACGCTAAAAATATTCTTACCAACCTGAATCGTCTGAGCCTTAAGCCGGACAAGCGGCTTGAATTATTAAACCTGGTGCTGAAAGAGATTTATCCCAATATTGCCTCGTGGTATGAAAAGTACCAGGGTCGCCAGAACAGCTTGCCGGAAGGGGAGGAGCGACGTGAGGCATTAATAGCCTGTATCGATGTCGTCGAACAGATTGCGATTGTTTATAAGCACCTTTTCAGTGAGGTTTTTCGCCCGGATGCACGGCGTTACAAGAAAAACCGCCAGGAAATTTACGAGTATGGCTTCCGTATTCTGGAAATGCTGTTGATCGAGCAGCGCTTGCGGGCCTTGCGCTATCAGAAGTTGTCGCGCAATGCCTGGCAGGATAGTAACCACATATTCTTTGCCCTGGCTTTGCACGATGATCTGGATGAGCCAAGACCCCTGCATGGTTTTGTCGGGATTAGAAAACGGGAAAAGCATCATGGTCCTGGGACTGTGCTGGAAACAAGTGCTCGTCAGCTGTATCTGTCTTTGCAACTCTTCGGGCTGCTCGACGTGACAAGCTGGCCGACTCACCTGTTTCATGTGCCCCATGCTTATATCGATTCCCTCAATCCGGGAATCAAGCTGACCGGGGACGATGGCCAGCCATTAAGAGAAGGTCGTCTCTTGACCTGGCTGGAAAATGATGGCCCCCCGAGATTTGAACGACCCGAACAGCTAAAAGGCCCCGCGATTCAACTGGATTACACCGAGTATTACAACCGCCTGGTTAAGGACTATGAAACCATAGCGAGTATGAAGTTTATTGATGCCTATGATACGAAGAAACTCGGTCGACCGTTATTCAGGTTGAAAGAAGAGGATCGCGTTCCGGTTTTACAGATGATGCTGACGAGTCTGCGTAAGCGGCAACGAAATGCCCGGCGCCATGCAATTTTTAGTGACAATATTGTCCGGGTCTATTTTGGGTTGGGGGAAGTCTATCGTCTGTTAACCGATCTGCAGCGGACTGATTCGGAGTTTGTCATGAGTTCCCGCCAGTTTACTGACAGCTTGGCCAGGTTTTCCTCTCTCATGGACCTGGGTGAAAAACGAAACAAGAAATCGCCGTGGCAAATTTTGAACTTCAGTGCCGGTGGTGTTTTGATCAGCACCATGGATACGGATTTCAATACCCCCGTTGCTTTGGGTCAATTGACCGCATTCATTCCCACTGAGGAAGTCAGTGAGCCGTCACTGGGTTTCATATGTCGCCTCAATCGGCCACAGGATCAGATGGTTGAGGTTGGCATCAGCCGGCTTGCAAACTACGTGGAAGTACTTCTGATCGAAGGTGTCGGCAGTCATGAAAATGGCGATAGTATTCCAGCAATGCTGATCCAGGATGGGGCGGAAAACTGGCAACTGGTTACCCAGCCCCGTGATGACCTGAAACCGGGATTGCCGATTAAATTGTTACGTGCCGGCAACAAGGCACCTGCCAGGTTGGGGGATGTTTATCTTACCAAGAAGGAATTTACTGTCTTTGACTTGCGATCACCCGGCCTGCAAAAACAAATATGGCAGCAGGCCAAGACTAGATAAAACGCATGGAAAAATCGATGGCATGGATATGCTTGGTGATCGAACCGATCGAAATGTAATCCACGCCGGTTTGTGCGATCTCTCTCGCCGTCTCTTGAGTGACACCCCCCGAGGCTTCCAGCGGAATTCGCTTATTCGTCATCTGTACAGCCTGCTTTAACGTGGGGATATCCATGTTGTCCAACAGGATACGATCCACATCGGCATCCAGCGCCTGTTGCAGTTGTTGCAGATTTTCCACTTCCACTTCCAGCGG
>CBDUOW010000221.1:0-3391 GCA_965368945.1 uncultured Gammaproteobacteria bacterium | reverse complement strand
AAAAAGTCACCACAGGGCTCCATTTCCCGTCCATCTTTTATATTTATCACCAGACCGCATTCATAGGACACATAATTACCTTCAGGTTCAAGCTCAACGCTGCCAGCATGACCACTCTCGGTATAGAATACCTGGGTCGACATCGGCGCACCGCAGTATGGACAGACGATATCATCAAGCGATTCTCGTGCCATTTCCATCTGATTACGTAACTGCGCTGAGTCCTCCCGCAGTGCGTGCAACTCAGTGACTTTTTCTTCTATGAGGTCTTTGTTCTTGTCCCGGTCCTCATTTAACCGTTCAATATCACGAATGAGCGTTGTAAACATTTTCGACATGTTCTTTGCCAGAATATCCGGCGACAGGCGTTTTACCTCATGCAATTGTTCGGTTAATAACCGATTTTTTTCCTGCAGTAACTTTATGCTTTTACTCCTCTGGCTCGCCAGTGCCAGATACAGAACAAGGATTACAAATACTGACGCAGATATATAAGCAACCTGCAGATAGAATAAGGTTTCATTATCGATAGTCATTAAATTTTTACCAGGCCTCTGCTAGTTGATGCAAATAGTGCAAAGTTGCATAGTACCAATAGTCGATTATATCTAATGTAACTTTTCATATAACTCGCCGACTTCATCTTCCGTACCAGTCATACAGCTTGAATACGCCTTGTCATATACTTCCTTTGATTTGAGCTTCTGCAGTGCTTCATCACCCGCGCCTTGAGCTGCGATTTCCAGCATGGTTTCTGTAATGTCTTTGCATTGCTCATCTTTTGACAAGGCGCCCGCAAAAGCCGGTGGCATAAAAGCAATGCAGGCCAACACGGGAAGTAGACATTTCTTCATTTTTCACCTTCATGCTGTGGAGTTATTAAATATTCCATGTGTCCACGTTATGTTATAAGGCACGCACTAATATAGTGGAAATAAACATATGAATAATATATTTTCACTTTCTCATATTATCATTCGCGCGTTTATATACACGTTACTGGCTTAGAGAACCACAAAGTCAGTTTTGAGCCGGACATTTGGCTCCAACTAAGATCCTTGCCTCCATCAGAACATACCCTAAACCAAGATCCATGGATACTTTGTGTAAATGTTAGCGTCATGTCGTCATGAACCTTGTTTTATCACCCCGGTTTATTTTCCGGTTGTTGTACCTGTCCGGCTTTGGATTTGCGCGGTTTTCTTTCCGGCTGTCGCCAAATCGCGGTGGTGGTAAAACATTGCCAACCCCATTTCAGCCATTTCAGTAATGACACAGCAAGCCACAAGGCCCAGGCCAACATCAACAGGCGATAAACCAGTAGCGGTACACTTAGCACCCAGACCCGCGGCAGAACCGCGTCGGTACGATCCTGATACCAGTTGAGGTCATAGGCACTGGATTGGTTGCCGGCCACATGCATCTCCGGTGTACCCAACAGACCCTGCTCTACCGCGACAAACAGAAAACTCAATGCGAAAAAGGTCAGGAAGCCCAACCCAATCTGCATACTATCGAATACGAACGGCGATGGCAGGGTCTGTAAACGTGAACGCGCCCCCAGAATCATCAACCAGGCGACGATAAAGGCGGCCATAAACAGTGATACCTGGCTCAGGCCGATTGCCAGTAGCAGCCATTGCCAGCTCTTCAACGGCGTGAGCGGCACCCGACCCAGTGCCAGCGCCACCAGCAACAATACGAACAGCACACCCCAGTACAACACCGCCGGCCCCATGCGTGGACCGCCGACATACAACATCCATCGATCCTGTCCCAGGTTAATCTTGGTGGAAGCATTGGTACTGTTGATGCCAAGGTCAACCTGTTTGGAGCGATAGAGTGTTGTTATACCTTGCGAAGTTCGCCAGGTAAGGCTGAGAACCTGTTTACCCGGCACCACCGGCAGTGTGACGCTGTTGCCTTCCTGTCGAATCGGTTGGGTCACACCGTCAATACTGACCGATTGCAGCCGCGCGTCTTCGGGCAGGCGTACCGTATGCTGCCCGCCCTGACTGCTGCGCAGGCTGAATCTTAACGTGGTATCCGTGGCGCGACTGCCCGGCTGAATCTGGACCTGACTGTTATCGATGGTAAGCGTCTTGCCCTCTATACCCTGCGGTTTGGAGATCGCCAGGGTCACGGATTCACCCGGCCAGGGGTGCCATTCCGGTAACCAGTTCTTTTCCTGATCCTGATGATGCACCACCGGGATACCTTCTGATTGCATATGCCACACCGGGCTGACATCGGCGCGCCAGACCTCCATCCAGTCCGTGGTGTCTGGCGCGGTGAAGGTAATGTTCAATCGCTTGTCGAGCACTGACTGCCAGCTATAGACCGACTGGCTGGGTGACATGTTCACCAGCACCCGCTGTTGTGCGGTGCGCACCCCGGCGGTAATGGGTGACTCGCCGCTCAGCAAGGGAATTTCCAGTACCACCGGGCTACCGGTGGGTGAGGCCCTGACAACACGGGTGATCACCTGCCAATCCAGCCCCAGGCGCAGGGTCCGCTCCACCCGGACGAAAGGCGGCAAGGCCCCCGGCTCCAGTGCCGCCAGCTTTTGTTGTTCACCATCGGTGCGAATCCGGGTTAACTGCAATTGGCCATCGGCCTGACCGTCCTCATGCACCCCTTCCACAGTCCAGCCCTGGGCCTTGACGCTGACGTAATGGGGCTTGAGCGGTAAGGGCAAGGAAAAATCCACGCGTGGCGGTAACACCCCGACCAGTTCAACCTGGTGGCGGCCGGCGGGTAATCCCAGCCATAAACCGTTACCCGGCGCACGGTAGACACTCTTTGCCGTTTGACCGTTGACCATTACCCGCGTGGGTAACCAGTTTTGCGCATGCGACGGCAAAGGCACGGCAACCCGCTGCTGGGCATGTATTTCCATGCGAAGTTTTAACTGGCTCGGGCTGATCTCCAGCCGCAGCCGCGGTGACTGGGCGCAGCCTGGCAAACAATCGGGCGCCGCCAGTAGGCGGGCTTTCAATTCTTTGAGCAGTTCCGGCGATGGAGGGATATCGTTGAGCACCGGTGCAGACGCCAAAGCTTGCTGCGGCATACTCGTCAGCAAACATGCCATGCCGAATAACATCAAGGCAGCGGTCGAGCTGAAGGGGTTGGTAAATGAAGCCCCTTTACCGCGCTGCAACACCACGCCAAACATGAGCGCACCGAGCACGATAACCAATAGCACGCGCAGAAAGTTCAACAGCATATTCACCACCGGCGGCAACAGTACCAGTCCCACCGCTTGCTGGCGTTCCACCGGTCCGTTCCAGCTCAGGTGCACCTTTGACCATTGCCAATGTGGCAGACCCGGCCCGGTTTGCACATTGGCGGCAGGATCGATTTGCGACAGGTTAATGGCCTTGTCATAGGA
>CBDUOW010000220.1:0-3400 GCA_965368945.1 uncultured Gammaproteobacteria bacterium | reverse complement strand
TGGAAGATCTTGGCTATTACTGTATCGATAATCTGCCTATTGGTATGCTGCCGGCCCTCGCGGATCAATTGAAGCACCATCACGATAATCGTCAGGAGTGTGTTGCTGTCGGAATTGATGCCCGTAATCTGACCGGTGATCTGGAATCATTTCCTGCTATTCTGAAGGATCTCAATAGCCGCGGAATACACTGTGAAGTGTTTTTCCTTGAAGCGAATGATGCCACGTTGCTCAAACGTTTCAGCGAAACACGCCGCCGCCATCCGCTGAGCAGTGATGAAGTCCCGCTCAGTGAAGCCATAATTCAGGAACGTACCTTACTGGAACCAATTTCCAGTACCGCTGACCTGCTCATAGATACCAGTCAGACCAACATTCATCAACTACGTGACTTGATTCATGGTCGTGTTAGTAGCGCAGAACATGCTCAACTGTCTGTTCTTTTTGAATCATTTGGCTATAAACATGGTATTCCTGTCAACGCTGACTTCGTATTTGATATTCGATGTATACCCAACCCGCATTGGGTTCCTGAATTACGCGCCCTAACAGGTCATGACCGAGAAGTTGTTGATTACCTGGAACAGCATGAAGATGTGCATCATATGTACCAGGACATTCAGCAGCTACTGGAAACCTGGATACCCCGCTTCGAGGCCGATAACCGTAGTTACATGACAATCGCCATTGGTTGCACAGGCGGCCAACATCGGTCAGTCTACATGGTAAATAAACTCACTCAGTATTTCAGTCTACAACGAGATGGCGTATTGAGTCGTCACCGGGAGTTGTCATGAGCGTGGGTTTACTAATTATCACCCATGGTGATATTGGCAGAAGCCTGCTCGATACCGCAGTTGTGGTTATGGGGACATGTCCAATGCAAACCCGAACCCTGGGTATCCCCATGGCAAGCGATCCGGAACTGCTGCAGGAACGCGCGCAGCAATATATTGAGGAACTGGAACAAGGCGACGGCGTCTTGATACTGACCGACCTGTACGGTTCCACCCCGAGCAATATCGCCTGTCGATTGCGTACTGAACAAGTCGCTGTCATCACGGGTCTGAACCTGCCCATGCTGATAAGGGTATTCAACTACCCTGCACTGGATCTGTATGCGCTGGCTGAAAAAGCCATGGGTGGCGGACGCGAAGGGGTTGTACCCTGTATGCCGGGTTCCTGAGATGATCCGGCGCCAGGTTGAAATCATTAACAAGCTGGGCTTACATGCCCGGGCCGCTGCCAAATTCGTTACCCTGGCCTCGGGCTTTGAATCCGAAGTGCAGGTTGCCCTCAAAGATAATCAGGTGAATGGCAAAAGCATCATGGGCATCATGATGCTTGCCGCCGCTAAAGGTACCCAACTGGATATAGTGGTTGAGGGACCGGATGAACAGGTCGCTATTGAAAAACTGTGTGAACTCATCACCAATCGCTTTGATGAAGAAAGCTGAATATGCCTGTGGTTACATAAGTATTACATTCCGCTAGCCGCATTCCACCGCATTCCTTCCCAACCCAGCCTGCAGCCTGTTACACTTTCCGCGACGGTTGAGGGCGTATCATGGCTGCATCACACAACATAGAAGAACAGAAAGACTACCTGCAACTCTTCACCGAATTGCTGCGGGAGGGTGTTCTTGAACAGGTTGAGCAGCAACTTGAAGACATGCACCCGGCAGAAATCGCCCACCTGCTCGAATCCTTACCGGCGGATCTACGTGAAATTGTCTGGGAACAGGTCCCACCTGAAGCTGAAGGTGAGATTCTCACCAACCTGAACGAAGAAGTACTTGCCACCGTCATCAAGGGTATGGATCCCGACCAACTGGTCGCGGCAACCGAAGACCTTGAAACCGATGATCTGGCGGACATTTTGCCGGAGATCCCAAAGGATGTCGCACAGGAACTGCTGCTCACCATGGAGCAGCGGGATCGGGAACGACTCCATGCCGTCTTGTCCTATGATGAAGACAGCGCCGGTGGTTTAATGAACCTTGACGCGGTGGTTGTCCGGGCCGACACAAGCCTGGATGTCGTGCTGCGTTACTTGCGGCGACGCGGTGAAATCCCCGAAACCACCGATACCCTTTTTGTAGTGGAACGAGAAGGCCATTACCTTGGCCAATTACCCTTGACTACTCTGTTGACCAGCGATCCTGGCAAAATGGTTGAGGACGTCATGGAACAGGATGAGGAGGCAATTCCTGCCAATATGCCTGCGCGTGATGTCGCCAACCGTTTTGAACAGCGTGATTTAATATCCGCGCCCGTGGTTGATGAACATAACATCCTGCTTGGCCGTATTACTATTGATGACGTGGTGGATGTGATCCGCGATGACGCTGAGCACTCTCTTATGAGTATGGCCGGTTTAAACGAGGAAGTGGATTTATTTTCACCGGTTCTGACCAGTACCCGACGCCGTGCAGTCTGGTTGGGTATTAACCTCATCACGGCCCTGTTGGCTGCCTTAGTCATTGGCCTGTTCGAAGACACAATCCAGAAATTTGTTGCCCTGGCAGTACTGATGCCGATTGTTGCCAGCATGGGCGGGATTGCCGGCAGCCAGACCCTCACCCTGGTAATACGCGGTATCGCCCTCGGTCAAGTCAGCGGAAGTAATGCCCGTCGCCTGTTGTCGAAAGAGATCTGGGTGAGTGTCTGGAATGGATTAATCTGGGCGGTGGTAATGGCAGTCATCGCTGACACCTGGTTTGATGATTATCGACTGGGGCTGATTATTGCCGCCGCCATCATCATTAACCTGCTGGTTGCCGCCATAGCCGGTGCGAGTATCCCCCTGCTATTGCGCCGACTGGGTGCCGACCCGGCGCTTGGTGGCGGAGTCGTTCTCACTACCGTGACGGATGTGGTGGGGTTTTTCGCTTTCCTCGGCCTGGCAACGATCTTCCTAATGTAAATCGCATTAGCCGAAAAAGTCATGAGAAAGATTTGTCATCGCCTATGCTTTTATAGAGGGCGTGCTCCGGTATCACGAGGCTTTTAACCAGGTTTAACAACCCACCATTGTTTTGCAGGGAATAATGGAGTGGAGAGTCAATGATTATGGAGGCGGCAAGGCCTGGGCCGTTTATTCACCTGCCACTGTCATTTGATCAATCAACCAGGAACCACTGTAGATATTGCCACGCGTATCCACATCATTGGCGATTGCCTGCAGACCCTTGAAAATTTCCTGCAGTGTACTCGCCAGGGTGATCTCTTCGACCGGGTATTGAATCTCACCATTCTCGACCCAGAAACCACTGGCACCGCGGGAATAGTCACCGGTAACAGTGTTAACGCCCTGGCCCATTACCTCGGTCACAATCAGTCCTGTCCCCATCTGGCGACACAGGTCATCGAAACCAAGCTCATCGTGACTGATAAACAA
>CBDUOW010000219.1:0-3424 GCA_965368945.1 uncultured Gammaproteobacteria bacterium | reverse complement strand
GTGGATCCCAATGATCGGCCATTTGTTACTGGCGAACGCACCTCCGAAGGCTTCTTCATGGTAAAGAATGGACTGGAACAGGCGATATCAAGAGGGGTGGCCTATGCCCCCTATGCGGATCTTGTCTGGTGCGAAACAGGCAAGCCGGACCTGGGATTTGCGCGTGAATTTGCTGAAGCAGTCCGTGCAACCAGTCCGGGACAACTCCTCGCCTATAACTGTTCCCCCTCATTCAATTGGAAAAAAAATCTGGACGACAAGGCCATTGCCGGGTTTCAGGAAAAATTGAGTGAATATGGTTACAAATACCAGTTCATCACCCTCGCTGGCATCCATAGCATGTGGTTTAACATGTACGATCTGGCCTACGACTATGCGCGTGGCGAAGGGATGAAACATTATGTAGAAAAGGTCCAAGAACCTGAATTCGCTGCTGCCGACAAAGGATATAGTTTTGTTGCGCATCAGCAGGAAGTGGGTGCTGGTTATTTTGATGACGTAACCACCGTCATCCAGGGTGGCACTTCATCTGTCACCGCCCTCACTGGCTCAACAGAAGAAGAACAATTTTAAGCAAGCAGGCTATGTATGGCATTTAAAACTGCGGACTTGTGTGATGAACACAGTGATATCATACAGATAGCCCTCCCTGGTTTGTTTAGCTTTGGAGGAAAAACCCGTTTTTCAGGTCGCATCGTAACGCTGAAACTGTTTGAGGATAATTCTGTTCTGCGTGACATGCTGAACAACAGTGGCGAAGGTCAGGTCATTGTTGTTGACGGAGGTGGTTCCATGCGGTGTGCCTTGCTGGGTGACATGTTAGCCGGCAAGGCTGTAAGTAACGGTTGGGGCGGGCTTGTGATCAATGGTTGTATTCGTGATTCCGCCGACATAGCGAAAATGAATATTGGCGTCAGGGCGCTAGGCACACATCCCTTGAAAAGTGTCAAAAAAGGTATCGGTGAAATCAATGTGCCTGTCAGTTTTTCCAATACGGAGTTTATACCTGGGAATTATCTCTATGCTGATGAAGATGGCATCATTGTAGCACCAGAGACTTTGATACCTTCTTGAATTACTTTTGCTTAATCTCGTTGAAATCGCATGAATTCGGGATAAGGAAAAACCTGTTCAAATATTCCCTGTTTGATATTTTGTTGTTTCTGCCACCAGAACTCAGGCTCAAACAGGTCTGCATGATTTTTCATGAATGCCTTCCGGATTCGAGGACTGGAAAGCAAAAAGGTGGCGAACTCTTCAGGAAAGACATCATTTGGCGCTACGCTGTACCAGGGCTCAGCAGATAATTCATCTTCCGGATAGCGCGCGGCTGGTATTTTTCTAAAATTACAATCCGTCAAATAACTAATTTCATCATAATCATAAAACACCACTCGTCCCAGTGGAGTTACACCAAAATTCTTGAATAACATATCACCAGGAAAAATATTGGCGGCCGCAAGTTCCTTAATAGCGTCGCCATAACCACTCAGTAATTTTTCCAGCCGCTCATCTTCAGCCGTGGCAATATCCAGATTTAATGGCGTCATACGCCGCTCAATATAAACATGTTTAATCACAACAATGTCGCCATCGAAATCAACGCTATTGGCACAAATATCTGTAAGTTCATCCAATAGTTCCTTAGAAAACCGATGTTTTGGAAATGCTACATTCGAATATTCCAGCATGTCCGCCATGCGACCAACCCGATCATGCTGTTTAACAAGTTGATACTTTCTCTCAACTGTTTTCCTCTCAATCTCCTTAGGGGGTGCAAATCGATCTCTTATCACCTTAAACACATAAGGATAGGAAGGCAGGGTAAATACAGCCATCACCATTCCTCTAATACCGGGCGCAACAATTAATTCGTCATCAGAATACTTTAAGTGATGTAAGAAATCCCTGTAAAAGACTGTCTTACCGTGTTTATGGTAGCCAATAGCGGAATACAGATCTGCCGAACTGCGCGCCGGCATCAAACTCTGCAAAAATGCCACAACGGCTGAAGGCACAGGGTGGGTCACCATAAAATAGACATATGAAAAATCAAACAGCTGCGAAAGGGCATCTTCACCTATCAGAAGCGCGTCCACGTATAAAGCGCCATGCTCATTATTCAAGATAGGAAGTGCAAACGGAATTATATCCGTATCGTTAATTGCCTTACCTACAACATAAGCTGCCTTGTTACGAAAAAATGTTGCACTAATTACCTGAAGTTGAAAATTTAGACGGGCTTTTTTATGCTGGTGCTGGAAGTGTTGGCATAGCGCTTTTGTAATATGTCGCACATCACGTTTAATATTCTCAAATGGCTGATCAAACTTACATTGCCGTAACATTATTTCGATAGCTGTTCTCAGCCCGGTTGTTGCCGGGTAATACACATGATAAGCCGGTCTATCGGATTCGATGTATTCTGTGGAGACAGCACTGCGAACAAAAATATAGTCATTATTAAAATATTTGCGCTCAAACTGCCTGCAAAATAATGATGTATAAAATGTCTCAGCCAGCTCAGGTTGATTATGATCCTGTAATAATTGGATATAGTTTTTCTTTACCTTTTTCCACAATGGTGCATTAAATTTTTCAAGCACAAATATTTCATTGATCTCTTCAATTGCTTCATCGACACGATTGTCATATAAAAGTATACGTTGTCGAGATGCAGTCTGTTCTGCTTGCCAATCGGCATGTTCAAATCGACTTTTAGCGCCAGCGGTAAATTCATGAAAAATTGCGAAATGTTTGTCGAAACCCTGCAATATGGTTTCTGCTATCGCTTGTGATAAATCCTGGTTGTGAGAACCACTCGCTGCCATGGGAATATCTCATTCACTAAACACACACTGTAGATAGGTTTTTGCTCTTGATTAATGTGAATTGCTCGTAACCTGGAGGAAAAATTATCTCCAACTTCACCATTAAAAAGCTATCTGTACTATCCCGACCTCAGGAATACAATAGAGGAAGTTACATTCGCATGATTAAAATATAGACTATTTAAATGTAGTTCTAGCCGGTTATTTATAAAAACCAAGCTATCTGTATGGATGGAGGCTGAATTTTGCAGTATCAGCCGAGAAAAGGGGAAATATTTAAGACAATAATGCCGTGACTAATAAAACCAGGTCTAATAATACGCCGAATCGTTTAGTCGAACAGATGCACCTGCTTAACCACAGCCGCGTTCAATTTGATTTACCTCATTTGATATATTTTTTACTTTCGTCATTTCACTCTCATCTAATGCTTTGCCTCCATCACGAGGCCAATCCCACCAGTATTCCCGCTTCGGTAATTCGACTTTTTCGAACGTTGGATTAAACCCCAGGCCCTGCATTTCCTTTATTCGACGATGAGCTGATTCAAACTTGGTAAACACCCCCAACGAAACGGCATTAGTTTTCTCACC
>CBDUOW010000218.1:0-3495 GCA_965368945.1 uncultured Gammaproteobacteria bacterium | reverse complement strand
GGGAGTTTTTATAGGGCCCGGTTCCTTGCAGATCATGCATGGCGATAAGACTGGTCATATAGCCATCCAGAATGCCTTCCGGAATTTCTTTACCCTGTTGATTTAGCACGGCATCGGTATACATCAGGTGACCCACATCCCGTACCAGTAAAAGGCTGCGGCCGGGCAAGCTAAAAATGTTGCCATCGGGTGTGTTGTATTCCCGATCCGGTTTCAGACGGCGGGTATGGGTCTTGCCGCCTTTCTGGAATGATTCAGTTAAATCGCCCTTCATTAATCCGAGCCAGTTTCGATAGACAACAACCTTGTCGTCAGCATCTACCGCAGCAACGGAATCTTCACAATCCTGGATGGTGGTAAGTGCGGCTTCCAATACCACATCTTTAATCCCGGCCGGATGAGCCTGGCCGATCGGATGTTGGCGATCGATCTGCAGGTCGACATGCAAACCATGATTTTTTAACAAGATACTGGAAGGTTCCGCCGGGTTGCCTGTATAGCCGCTAAATTTGGCCGGTTCCGACAAGGTCGTGCAATTACTGTTGCTTAATGTGATTTCAAGACGTTGGTCCGTGATCGTATAGCTTGTCACATCACGATGGCTGCCTTCCTGTAAGGGAAATATCTCATCCAGAAAATCCATCGCAAAAGCGACAACTCTGGTGCCGCGTTCAGGGTTATAGTCTTTTTGGATTTCCGCGCCATCGGCTTCAGGAATAACATCTGTACCATAGAGAGAATCATACAGACTGCCCCAGCGGGCATTCGCCGCGTTCAGCGCATAGCGGGCATTCATGACGGGAACAACCAGTTGTGGCCCGGCGATTTCGCTGATTTCGGGGTCTGTATTGCTGGTGCTGATAGTGAAATCATCACCTTCCGGTAACAGGTATCCGATGTCCTGCAGAAAGGTCTTGTAAGCTACCGGGTCGTGAGGTTGGCTGGCATGTTGTTGGTGCCAGGCATCGATCTGTGCCTGTAACTGGTCACGCCTTGCAAGCAGGGCTTCATCCAGCGTTGCCATTTTAACCAGGCAATTTCCCAAGCCCTGCCAGAATGTTTCGGCGCTTATGTTAAGTCCAGGAGTAACTTCATTGGCGACCAGGTCATGAAGTACTTCAGCGATTTGCAAACCGCCAACTTGAACGCGATTAGTCATTGATCAACGCCTCCTTCCCGCCGTGTGATAAGAGGTTTGATACCGCTATGGCTTATTTGTTCTCTATCAAGCGTCTGGTGGCGAAATCACACAGGCATCATAGGGATAACGCTGGCTAATCAGACCGCTATAGAGAAATACATCCAATAAATTATTATAGGCTTTCTGGCTAATACCGGGGTCCGGTGACCAGCAGCCGAGCTTCTGGTAGGTGGCAATGGTATTGCTGAGGACATCCTGGTCGATACCCGGGAAAAAATCCGCTTCTTTGTGCGCGATTTCTTCCGCCGGTGCGTCTATCACATACTGGCGGGCGGCACGGTAAGCCCGCATAAATGTGAGGGCCATATCCGATTGCAGCCATTCAAGCGAGGCACACAGACTGCTGAAAGCAACCGGACCGACAGCATCGCCGACAGCGGCAACGACATGCCCAATACCGTCCTTCTCCAGTTGTTGTGGGGCTGGCCCCTGCTGGTGCACATAATCGCCTTGCCCCTGGCGAAAGGCCCGATCGATGGCTTCGACATCACCGACATCGATGATCTTGACCTGGTTCTCATCCACGCCCTGTTTGTGCAGGGCGTAGCGAAACATGGCAATGGGTTGAAATAAATGATCCACCAGGACTTTCTTACCCAGCAGATTTTCCCAATGAAAATCCGCTTCCGGATGACGGCCTGCGAGAAAGAAGCCGTCACGTTCGTTAATCTGGGCGAAGTGTACGATGTCGCAGGTCTCTCCCTTTTCCAGGGTTTCAAAACTGGTTGCGACTGCTGATTGTGAGAGGTGCACCTTACCGCTGCGAATTGCGTCGTTGACGGGATTCTTCGGGGTGGCTACTTCATAGTGAGGCTCCAGACCTTCGTCCTGCAGAAACCCTCCAGAAATGGTCATTAACAAGGGTGAATAAAAGGCGGAATGGCGCATGGCCATGATATTAATTTGTGTCATGTGCTATGTATCCGTATTCACCATAAATCTGCTTTGGGAACCACAACACCACGTGCGGTTATGTTGTAAATTTTGCTCATAACTGAGGCGGCAGTTATTGTTATTGAGTCGCGCTATATTGATGTGTTTCAAACCCTGGCAGACTGCTGACTGTATAGGCTAGAAATTAACGCCTGATGCCCTGTTTAGCTAAAGCATGAATTCGAGATTACTTATCATTTTTATGCTCGTGGGCGACGTAATTTTCAGTTGTTCATATACATTAGACCAACTCCATTAAAATATCTCCCAGACCTTTGTCATTTCATGTCAGTAGCAAAGTTTAAGGTACTTAAGCTGTTTTAATAACCGCACATTAATCATTGGTGTGAATCCTGTTTTGTAACATCGGGTTAGCTCGACCCAGGCTGAGGCAAAATATCATAGTTTGGAGCCGGCTAACGCTTTCACAATAACTCAGCTACCGTGCATTCATTCGGATGTCTGATTGACAGATCATGAATTGTGTACTTTAATAACTGACCGGTTAGTTAATAAAGTTTCATTAATTTAGAATTTTCAATTACTTATGTCACAAACAGAAGAACAGCGTTGGCAGCGACGTAAGGCGGAGCGACCCGGAGAAATCATCGAGGCGGCGCTGGAATTATTCGTCGCAAAAGGTTTTATGGCGACCCGGCTGGATGAGGTGGCGAAGCGTGCCGGGGTGTCGAAAGGCACATTGTATCTGTATTTTGAAAACAAGGAGGCCCTGTTCAAGGCCGTAGTGGAAACGCTGGTGATGCCGGAAATTGAACGAACAGAACAACAGATTCAGGCCTATGATGGTTCAGCCTCAGAACTGATCAGCCAACTGGTTACACAATGGTGGGAGTCGGTCGGCGAATCACATTTATGTGGTCTTCCCAAGTTAATTATTTCCGAAGCCGGCAACTTTCCGGAACTTGCCGGCTTTTATGTTGAGAACGTGATTGGACGTGTCAGGCGCGTTATCGCTGAGTTGATTAAGCGCGGTATTGCAGAGGGAGAATTCAGAGCCTGCGATCCAGCGTACGCGGCACGCTTGTTATTGGCGCCCATGGTGTTCGCGACAATTTATCAACACTCCTTATTACCTTATGATAGCGAACCATTCGAGGTGCCCGCTTATCTCGAAAACCATATCGATATTTTTCTACATGGTCTTGTGGCCACTACTGATAATACAGGAGTTAAGTCTCCATGAGTCTGTGCCGTAGAACCATCCTGTCGACAGGATTACTGTTATTACTCCTTGTTCCGGTTAGCGCATCGGCAGCCGGGAAGCCTGATCGTTTGACATATGTCCAGGCGCTGCAAAATGTGATTAACACCTATCCCACACTGGATATCGCGCGACTGCA
>CBDUOW010000217.1:0-3499 GCA_965368945.1 uncultured Gammaproteobacteria bacterium | reverse complement strand
TCATCACCCAAATTTGAAACCTCTGCCAGGATAGCACTGGCATCTTCACCCCTGGCTTTGGCCTCGCCAATCGCCCTGGACCTGGCATTGCGTTCTTTTTGCAGTTCCTGGGTCTTGACCTGCAGATCCTTGCGCTTGTCTTCCAGGGCATTGAACATATCCGTATCGAGCTCATAACCACGGCGGGCAAGTTGTTGCTGACAAAACGCCAGATCACTTCGTAATAGTTTGGGGTCGAGCATGCTTTACCTTTATTTTTATTTAACCGTTCACATTCGCGGACCAGGTGACAATATGGCCCGGCTTGATGGTTTCATTCAGATGTTCAACAATAACTTTAATCTTTTCCGGTTCGTCAAAAAACTCGACCACCAGCGGCAGGTTCATGGATAAGTCGATGATATCCGCTCCATGTATTACTCCCGAGTCACCAAAGCCGGAGATGCCGCGAAACACCGTCACGCCGCGCAGTTTCTCCCAGTTGCGCAGACGCTTGAGCAAACCCTTCAATTGCGCTTCGCCTTCGGTGAGATATACCCGAACCATCGTAACCTGGTTGTTATTCATAATTGTCTCCCCACGAGGACGCCCACCCAAGTCGCGAACAAACAGAGGACGACACTCAGTAATACATTACTTGCCGCCTTAACAAGTTCGCTGTTTTCTATCAGATTCAATGTTTCCATGGAAAAAGTTGAAAATGTCGTGAAGGCGCCGAGAAAGCCTATGATTAACAAGGCCCGCCATTCGGCACCCAGGCTGGCGCGTTCAATCAGGTAAATATAAAGGAAGCCGATCAATAAGGAGCCGATCATATTTACACTGAGGGTACCATAGGGAAAGTCACGTCCGGCAACCCGGTGTACACCGGTGGAAACCAGAAAGCGCATCACTGCTCCAATGGCACCGCCGCCTGCAATCATAACAAGCTGTTTCAACATTACTCTTGTTTGCCCGCTTTCTTGTCCTGTTGTCTTAAGTGCGCCAGTTTTTCCGCAATCTTGATTTCCAGACCCCGCGCTACCGGTTTGTAATACTGGCGCTCACCCACCTCTTCGGGAAAATAGGACTCGCCGGCGGCATAGGCCTCCGGTTCATCATGCGCATAGCGATACGCCTTGCCATAATCCAGTTCTTTCATTAGTTGTGTTGGTGCATTGCGTAAATGCAGCGGCACTTCCGCTGAACCTGAGTTTTTCACTTCCGCCATTGCCTGGTTAAAAGCTTTATAAACTGCGTTACTCTTGGCGGCGCAGGCCATGTAAATTACCGCTTGCGCAATTGCCAGCTCCCCTTCCGGGCTACCCAGGCGTTCCTGCACATCCCAGGCTTCCAGCGCCAGGGTCAGGGCACGCGGATCGGCGTTGCCAATGTCCTCACTGGCCATGCGCACCACCCGACGGGCTATATATAAAGGATCACAGCCCCCATCCAGCATGCGCACCAGCCAGTATAATGCCGCATCGGGGGCGGAGCCGCGCACCGACTTATGTAAGGCGGAAATCTGATCATAAAAAGCTTCGCCCTGTTTATCAAAACGTCGTACCCCGGTGCTGAGGACTTCATCCAGGGTGGACTCGGAGATCACGCTACGGCCGTTGTCTTCCGTTGCCAGGTCGGCGGCGATTTCCAGCAGGTTGAGGGCACGGCGGGCATCACCATCCGCAATCACGGCCAGCCGCTGTTTCAACTCGTCGGTAAGAACAATTGCCTTGTCGCCCAGACCGCGTTGCTTGTCGGTCAAGGCGCTGTCAATCACTTGCTCCAGATCGGCTGGTTGTAATGCCTTTAAAACATACACACGCGCACGTGAAAGCAAGGCGTTGTTGAGTTCAAACGAGGGATTCTCCGTGGTCGCACCGATAAAAGTGATGGTGCCGTCTTCCACAAAGGGTAAAAAGGCATCCTGCTGCGCCTTGTTAAAACGGTGCACCTCATCCACGAACAACACACTCGGTTTGCCTTGTGTCTCACGCAGCGCGCGGGCCCTGTCGACTGCGGCGCGAATGTCCTTTACACCCGACAGGACGGCGGAGAGACTGATAAATTCGGCATCACAGTAGCGTGCAATCATGCGTGACAGCGTGGTTTTACCGGTCCCGGGTGGTCCCCAGAAAATCATCGAGTGTAATTTACCGGCTTCAATCGCCTGGTAAAGCGGCTTGTCTGATGCCAGCAGATGTCCCTGGCCTGCGATTTCATCCAGGCTTTGCGGCCGCATGCGATCCGCCAGGGGATGCCAGACAGCCCGGGCGGCATCTGCCGGGGAAGCCGCCTTGAACATGTCGTCGGTTTGAGCCATGAACTTACTGGCGAATCACATCCACGCCCTTGGGTGGAGTGAATTGAAACAGCTTGGGATTCAAGTCGGGATTGCGCTGAATATTTTTAAACATCAGGCGCGTGGTCTGACTGAAACTGTCCTGCAGTTCCATGGTACGCAGCTGATTACCTTTGAATGCAAGGGTGATACGTTCAAAGCTGCCGCCTTCCTGCTTGGGGATGAGTTCGTACCAGAAGAGGCCGCCCTCTTCGCCCTGTGGTTTGACGTGATAAAGCTGATCCAGCTTGGCCGGATTGCTGAGCAACATCGCCGGCGTATTTTCCAGCATGCCTTCCTGCGCCTTCACCGTGACCTGTTCCAGATCCTTGTCATAGAAGTACAGTTCCCTGCCATCGGCAATGTACAACTGGTAATAGGGCTGACGGTACTCGAGGTTAAAACGGTTCGGGCGCTGCACCCGCAGC
This sequence comes from uncultured Gammaproteobacteria bacterium, assembly GCA_965368945.1. Taxonomy (GTDB): domain Bacteria; phylum Pseudomonadota; class Gammaproteobacteria; order UBA6429; family Thiohalophilaceae; genus JAHEIJ01. The sequence continues at coordinate 751 of CBDUOW010000217.1, read as the reverse complement.
ATGCCGCTACTCTCTTCCTGCATGACCTGATCGGCATCAAACAGTTTCTGGCTGAACTCGGCACTGAAGCTATCCAGACCGGAGAAACGCATCTGCAGCGTTTGCGCCTGAGCATTGAACGCAAACAGCAATGAAAAAATAACAAGTAACAGTTTCATTCTATTTAATCTTCTGGCGGTGGTGGTGCCAACACTTCGCGACTGCCGTTGGCTTCAAGCGGACCGACGATACCGGCCTGCTCCATGGCTTCGACCATGCGGGCGGCACGATTGTAACCAATCTTCAGGCGCCGTTGCACACCGGAGATAGAAGCACGGCGCGTTTCGGTCACGATGCGCACGGCCTGGTCATAAAGAGGGTCGGCTTCTGTATCCGCGATTCCGGCGGCCATCCCGTTTGCTTCGGACTCGGCAGGGGTGGCCAGGACTTCTTTAATATATTGCGGCCGGGCACTTTCTTTCAGGCTCCTTACGACCTTATGGACTTCATGATCATCCACGAAGGCACCATGAATGCGGGTCGGGACTGCCGTGCCAGGCGGCAGATAAAGCATGTCACCATGCCCCATCAACTGTTCGGCGCCCATTTGATCCAGGATCGTACGTGAATCGATGCGGGAGGATACCTGGAAGGCGATGCGGGTCGGAATGTTGGCCTTGATGAGACCGGTCAGGACATCCACCGACGGACGCTGGGTCGCAAGTACCAGATGAATTCCGGAAGCACGGGCTTTCTGCGCCAGGCGGGCAAT
>CBDUOW010000216.1:0-3515 GCA_965368945.1 uncultured Gammaproteobacteria bacterium | reverse complement strand
TGCTGAAGCTCATAAGTACGCTCAGTTACACGTTGCTCCAGTAATTCATGGTTTTGTCGCAGCAGGTTCTGAGCTTCAAAAAGTTTTTGGCTGCGACGATTAAACCAGAACACCAGGTCACCAAGCTCTCCTTTATCTGAGGTTTCCAGTTGTTTATTTTCTGAGTCATCAGACTGGGTAAGCGTTTTTAACTGTTTTGACATTTGTTTGATTGGGCTGACAAGTATACGGCGCACAAAAAACAACATTATAAGTAAAGAGATAAACATTACTATCAGTATCGAATAAATCAGATTTTTATATATGATGTTAGACGCCTCAATTGCTTTGCTATAAGGCATGACAGTTACAATTTTCCAGTAGGTTTTTGGCATTTCAAAAACCGCAGCATATGCTGGCTCACCCAGTAACATGTCTTTTTCCAGAAATAGTTGCTGATATTCCAGCTTTGATGTGGCAGTACTCTTATATGATGTTGCCAAGGTGGCGGCGATTAACCTGGCTTCGTTATTCTCAATCTGATAACTTTCACTTGCGATGCTGTTGGCTATATTCTCGTTATAAGTATTAAGTTTTATTGCATTGCTGACGAGTTGTTCAATCGTCATTTGGATAGTATTGGCATAAGGAACGAAAGCAGGCTGTTTTTTTGCAAGCGCTTCGATTGTTATGAACTCTTCAGTTCGATTTCCCTGTGTATCGATACCGTAGTCTTTTGTTATATTTTCGTCAGGATAGGATAGAAATTTACCATTTCGGTCAACCGCAAAGGCGTAGCCCCCAAAAGATTTGGTAATCTGTTCCAGAAAGGTATGTAAACCTTCCAATTTCAAATCAATTGTAGATACACCATAAAATTCTTTTTCTCTGAACATTGGTACTGTCACAGTAACCATTGGTTGGTACGAATAGGGATCCATGTAGGATTTGGACCAAAAAGGTCTGTCGTTTTGTGTATATTTGGCTGGCACATACCACTCTTCATGATGGTAGCCTGGCCCGCTTGGGTTGTTATAGTCATCGAAGTACTGCAGTAAACTATTTTGGTCACGGCCCCAGAAAAAGCTATGACGCTCGATTTTGGGATCATACTTATAGGGCTCAGGCCATAAGCCACCGCCGGCAATAAATGTCTCCGAACCTTCCAGATCAATAACATGCTTCGCCAGCCTTTTTACGAGCGCATCATCAGTGGGTAATTCTTCGCCCAGATTTGCAAGCGCGATGGCCAGTGATTCAGCAAGCGCGATTCGGTTACCAAGCTCTGAAACGATATTCTGACCGGATAATATGACTTGCTTGTAGGCCTGCTTATCGAGCAGGTTCTTGCCAATAGTCGCAAAGACACCAAAAATGGCAGCGAGAATTAGAAGGAAGGAAATAATGAATACGGTGGGGATCTTAAATTGCAGGCTGTTCCAAAAGACACGCATCTATCAAGTTTAGCATCGGAACATCCAGGATCAGTATAAGTAGAGCTATGGATTTGCAATATTTTGTGCCATTAAATCCGATGAGAATAATACAAAAACTAAGAAAAACAAGGATTTACAGAATCAAATGAGGTATTTACTTTTGATTTTAGTACTTGACAAGAATGCTCAGTTATTATTTAATGCATGCCAACTTGGCAGAGTAATTACACTGCTGTTATTTGATACTACAGCGTATAGAGTATGAGTGAGGTAAACAGATATGACACTTCCAGAACGTGATGGAGATGGCTATCTCATCGACATGAATATTTGGTCACCTGAGGTTGGTAAAGCCATGGCCGAAGCCGATGGGATCAAAATTGATGAGAATAAATGGGATCAAATCGTAAAGGCCCGTGAGTATTATGAAGAATACAGCGTGGTTCCGCCGATACGGAAGTTTGCAAAATTTCTGGGAGCAGACCAGAAAGACATGTTCAAAATGTGGATGACTGGTCCGATGAAGCCAATTACCAAATATGGCGGCTTGCCAAAGCCAACGGGTTGTGTCTAACTCAGACCCAGATTAATTGATACTTTATAAGGCCGGTTTTTAACCGGCCTTTTTATTTCATATACTGTGGTATGAATTGCCGCTTCTACGAGTATCTTCTGATTGCTACCGTTCTTACGGCTTGCGCATCCGCTGAACAAGGTGAGCGCACCATGAATCTGGAACAGAGTGTCTGCGGATTGAAAGAACCCCTGTTATTCTGGTTGTGGAGTAACCAGGCCGGTAGTCCGGATGCAAACCGGCTGAGGGGATTGAGCAATGTTGTTGATATATCATTTAGATCTGTAGATGGCAGGACTCTGCATGGCTATCAGCTTGCAGCAAATACGAGCAGTCGCGAGCCACTAACAAGCAGGCCAAAAGGCTACCTGTTGGTAATACAGGGCAACGCAATGTTGGCAGACCAGATACTGCCAGAATTTCGTTCCTATGCTGAAGCCGGTTATGATGTATATCTTTATGATTATCGTGGTTATGGTCGATCGGAAGGTAAGCGGCGATTAAAGGCGATCGTGAATGACTACAAAGCTATTATGACTTCGCTCAACGCCGGACATTATGATCAAAAACTGGTTTATGCCATGTCATTAGGCGGGATAATTCTATTAGATGCGTTATCTGATGAGCTGGAGCTAAACCGGGTTGTGATTGACTCCAGCCCAAGTCGTTTATCCGCCTATGGGTGTCCGGTTAGTTATGATCCTGTCAATCATTTACCATTAGATTGTAGCAATTTCATGTTTATTGTCGGGAAGCAAGATCGGGTAGTATCTCCGGAGATGTCGTGGGAAATGGTAGAAAAGGCCCGGCAACGAGGAGCACAGATACAAATAGATCCTGAATATGCTCATCCGTTTATGGACTCAAACTGGACTGTGTATCAAAGGCGTATGAGCATGATTGAAGAATTTTTGTTATCTAAACAATAATCCGACTGGTATACATTAAGCAATCATGGTTGATGGGTTATGATCATAACGAGCAACTTTCAACCGGCAACATTTACTGCAAACCGGCATATTCAAACATGCCTGCCAATCTTACTGCGTGGCAATTCTGCAATTCAATATAAATATCAGCAATTAACATTACCTGATGGCGACTTTCTTGATCTTGCCTGGAATAAAGTTCCAGCAAGAATGGGCTCAGAGCCAATTGTTGTAATTTTTCATGGTTTGGAAGGTTCAATTAATTCACCATACGCCAAGGGTATAACGCGTGCTTTGGATAAACTCGGGTGGAATGTTGTCTTGATGCATTTCAGAAATTGTTCCGATCGAGTAAATCTTGCGGCCCGTACTTATCACAGTGGTGAGACAGAAGATGCGAGCTACGTTCTAGACCGGTTACGTGAAACTTATCCGCAAGCACCGCTGCTTGCGGTTGGTTACTCGCTGGGTGGGAATATGCTGCTTAAATTGCTTGGTGAAAAGAAAACAGAGGTTCCTCTGCAGGCGGCAGTTGCTGTAAGCGTACCTTTATTACTAAATGTTTGTGCTGATCAAATGCGGAGCGGTTTTTCTAAA
>CBDUOW010000215.1:0-3526 GCA_965368945.1 uncultured Gammaproteobacteria bacterium | reverse complement strand
CGCCGCTTTGAACTCTCTAAGCTTTCTTCACTGCGATAAGTCATCGCCACGATTCGCGATATGCACAGAAAGGAGATGGAAATGAACATTAAATCGATTCTCACGCTGGCAGTGAGCGGGTTTCTGATGGCCAGCATGGCATCGGTCACCTGGGCCAAGCCGCCGAAATTTAAAAATACCACTGATATTCCTGCGAATGTCATGACCCCTGACAAGATGAAAACCCGTCTTGGCACACTGAAGTTTAAAGACGGTTTTCCCACCGAAGAAACGGCACAGAAGATCTGGGACCATCTCGACTTTGCGCGTGCCGTCGAGGTGATGATCATGACTACGCCTGCGGCCTCGTTACAGGGTTTTCGCAAGGGTATTCGCAAGTGGGGTCCCGATAATGAAACTATGATCATATGGGAGGGCCGCCTGGACTCTAAAGGCTTGCTCCTGACCGGCAACACCACCGTGGTCTATACCTTTATGTGGATCGACCTGAAGGATGGTCCCATGGTGATGGAAACACCGCCCAACGTGCTCGGCATCATCGATAACGCGTGGTTTCACTATGTTACCGATTTCGGTAACGCCGGCCCTGACAAGGGCAAGGGTGGAAAATACCTGCTGGTGCCACCGGACTATAAAGGCAAAATCCCCAGTGGCTATATCGTTAGAAAGTCAAAAACCTACGGTCACTGGCTGGCAATGCGCGGCTTCATGAAAAACTTCGAGCCCGATCCTGTGGTCAAGAACATGAAGGATCACTTCCGCCTGTATCCGCTGGGCAGCAAACCCAAGAAAGTTAACTGGGTCAACACGGCGATGAAAGATTTCAATACGCTGCATGCACAGGACGCCACATTCTTCGAAGAGGTTAACGAAATTGTTCAGGAAGAACCCAACTCGGCAGAGAACCCGGAGATCCTCGGACTGCTGGCGTCCATCGGTATCCAGAAAGGTAAACCGTTCAAGCCGGATGCGCGCATGCAGAAAATTCTTGCAGAAGCAGCTGCAGTAGGCACTGCTGCGCAGCGCACCATCCTGTTCCGTAACCGCGACGAAAAAGCCGTGATCTGGCCCGGCAGCAAGAGCTGGGAGATCGGGTTCCTCGGCGGCAGCCATGAGTTTATGAATGACGGAGTCAGCCTGATTAACTCGCGGACCCGCTTTCACTTCTATGCCACCGGCATCACGCCGGCCATGGTCAAGCCGCCGCTCGGGGCGGGCTCACAGTACGTGATCGGTTTGCGTGATTCAGAAGGTAATCCACTGGACGGCAGCAAGACCTACCGCATCCATATCCCACCCAATATCCCGGCACGGCGCTTCTGGGACATCACGGTCTACGACAACCAGACCCGTTCCCTGATTCAGACCGACAACGCGTATCCGGGCGTCACCAGCATCGATCCCGGTACAGTTAAAAACGCCGATGGATCTTATGACGTCTACATCGGGGCGAAGAAGCCGGAAGGCAATGTCAACTGGATCCAGTCGATCCCCGGTAAGGGCTGGAACATGTTGTGGCGAATCTACGGTCCTGAACGAGCCTGGTATGACAAGAAATGGCGACCCAGTGAGATCGAAGAGGTCAAGTAACATCACGCAGTTTGCGCACGGCGGCCGGGTTTCCGGCCGCTGGTCGCAGACTGGTAGCGAACCAAGGAGCTAAAAATGAAGACGAAAGGTTTCATCACATTGGCTGTTGCCGGATTAATGTCGACCAGCCTGGCAGCACTTGCCGCACAACCGCCCAAGCTAAAAATGACCAACGACATCCCTGCGTCGATTACGGCCCCGGATAAGGTGAAGACGTCGATCGGTACGCTCAAATATTTTGATGGCGTGCCCACCGAGAAAACCGTTGCAACTGTCTATGACTATCTTGATCGTTCCCGCGCAGTCAACGTCTACCTGAACTCCATTCCCGCTCTTTCAGTCAACGCATTGAGAGAGGGGCAGGCTGCGGCTGGCTGTGTTGCGAGTAATGAGGTCTGTATCTGGGATAGCCTGATGGACTCCACATCGCTGATCCTTACCGGTAACACCTCAACCATGTATGCGGTGGGTTTTCTCGATCTGCAAAAAGACGGCCCGACGGTAATTGATTTACCACCCGGCATGCTGGGCATTTTGGACGATATGGCTTTCCAGTACATGACAGACCTGGGAGTCGCGGGGCCGGACAAAGGGAAAGGTGGAAAATTCCTCGTGCTTCCTCCCGGCTATAAGGGCAACGTGCCCAAAGGCTATTTTGTCGTTCCTTCAAAAACCAATGGCGTGTGGGTGTTCATGCGCGGCTATCTTGATAAAAAACTGCCTCTCAACAAGGCCATCCCAGTCGCTTCACTTAACATCCGCAAAAACCTGAAGGTTTATCCGTTGGCCACGAAAAAGAACCCGCCAGCCATGAAGTTCGTCAACATTTCTGGTACAGCGATAAATGGCGTATTGCCAAATGACTTTAGTGCTTATGAAAAACTTCATGCCTTGATTCAGACCGAGCCGGACGATTATCTCGGACCGGAAGCCAGGGGGATGATGGCGGCTATCGGTATTGAAAAAGGCAAGCCCTTTAATCCAGATGCACGGATGAAAAAAGTGTTGACCGATGCGGCTAACATTGCCAATGGTGCTGCCCGCGCCATCAGTTATTTCCCGCGTGACCCTGGCAATTTAACCTTTAAAGGCAATGATGCGTGGGTGACGGCTTATGCCGATAAAGACACCACCTTTACGCGCAACGGCGCTTATCGCCTGGATGCGCGTGTGCTCTTCCACTTCGGATATATCTGTGTATCTCCTGCCATGGCCCTGACGGTCGCGGGCAAAGGGTCTGACTATTCCATGGGCATGCTCGATGCTAACGGCAAGGTACTGGATGGTTCCAAGACCTACAAACTACACGTACCGCCGAATCCGCCGGCCAAGGATTTCTGGGCCATCACCATGTATGACACCCAGACCCGTTCGCAACTGCAGACCGATCAGCAGTTCCCTACCCTTGGAAGTCAGGATGAAGGCATTAAAACCAATCCCGACGGATCGATGGATATTTACTTTTCTCCGAAAGCCCCGAAAGGCATGGAAGGCAACTGGCTCCAGACCATTCCCGGAAAAAGCTGGTTCATTGCTCTGCGTATCTATGGTCCCGAACAGCCATGGATTGACCAGACCTGGCGTCCGGGTGCGATCGAACTGGTGAAGTAACCAACAGCACGAATGCAAGGATTTAATCATGAAAGCAAAATTATTATTTACCATTAGTGCTGCGAGTCTGATGACAGTGGTTTTGGCATCACCGCTACAGGCTCAGCAGCAGAGTATCTTCGAGTCGGCCGGTGCTGAACCCAAGTACACCCCCGGCGACTTCAAGCCGGCGCCCGAGAAAATCAAAACCCGCTACGGCACCCTGAAATTTCCCGGTGGCTACCCAACCGAAAAGACGGCCCAGAAAGTTTACGATGAACTGGACCTGCAGCGCGCAACCCAGCTTTATCTGGACATGTATCCGGCGCTGTCGGCGCATGGCCTG
>CBDUOW010000214.1:0-3528 GCA_965368945.1 uncultured Gammaproteobacteria bacterium | reverse complement strand
ACTTCAGCCTCCGCGGTAATTTTGCGAGAAGACGACAGATCTGCCTGCCCGGTCACAGCACTTATTGTCAGTAATCCTTATGCTGCTTATGCCGAGGTGGCAAATCTACTTTATCCCACGCAACGTGAAATTGCGGGTATACACCCGACGGCGGTAGTCGATGACAGCTGTGTTATTGCGGCTGATGTATGGATTGGTCCCCATTGTGTAATTAGCCGGAATGTGCACCTCGACTCGGGGTGCCAGGTAGGTCCCGGCAGCCTTATTCAGCAAAATGCGCAACTTGGTGCCGAATCTGTTCTGACAGGCAATGTGGCCGTCATGCACGACTGTGTACTCGGTAAACGGGTATTGATTCATCCCGGGGCGGTAGTGGGGAGCGATGGCTTTGGTCAGGCTAACGACAATGGGCGTTGGATAAAAATACCCCAGGTTGGCCGGGTGATTATTGGTGATGATGTGGAAATTGGTGCGAATACCACTATCGATCGGGGTTCAATCGGTGACACGGTGATAGAAGAAGGTGTCAAGCTCGATAATTTAATACACATTGCCCATAACGTCCGGGTTGGGGCGCATACGGTAATGGCGGCAGGTACGGGAATTGCCGGGAGTACGACTATCGGGCGAAACTGCATGATTGGTGGATCGGTCGGCATTTCCGGACACCTGACAATCGCGGATAATGTTACACTAACCGGCAGAACCACGGTTCTGCAATCAGTGAAAGAGTCCGGCAGCGTTTACTCGTCGGGTACGCCAGCTGAGCCAAACAGGCAGTGGCATAAAAATTATACGCGTTTTAAACAGCTCGACGAGATGGCAAAACGAATCAAGATTCTTGAAAAACTGGTAGCCAAACTTGAAGGAAAGGGAAACTGACTTTGAATTCGCTTGATATTTACGACATTCTCAAACACCTGCCGCATCGTTATCCTTTTTTATTGATTGACAGGGTAGTGGATTATGAGCCGGGGAAGACACTGGTGGCGATAAAGAATGTCACTCATAATGAACCGCATTTTCCCGGCCATTTCCCCAGTCGCCCGATCATGCCTGGCGTGTTAATTCTTGAAGCACTGGCACAGGCTACCGGCATACTGGCGTTTAAGACCACCGATCATATTCCTGATGAAAATTCACTTTATTATTTCGTCGGGATTGATAATGCCCGCTTTAAGCAACCGGTCGAACCGGGTGATCAACTACGGCTTGAAGTTGAGTTCGTCAAACAGATGCGCGGCATTTGGAAATTCAAGGGCAAGGCCCTGGTTGACGGAAAGGTTGTCTGTTCTGCTGATTTGATGTGTGCGGAGCGCGAGGTGGAATGAGTATCGATCCGCGCGCCGTCGTCGATCCCTCTGCCAAACTTGCTGATGATGTAACCGTCGGCCCCTTTACAGTCATTGGTCCCAATGTAGAAATTGGCTCCGGTAGCCGGATTGGTCCCCATGTGGTGATCAATGGTCCCACCCGTATCGGATGTGATAACCGTATATTCCAGTTTGCTTCAATCGGCGAAGAACCTCAGGACAAAAAATACCATGGTGAGGCTTCTCTCCTGGAAATTGGTGATCGCAATACCATCCGGGAATTTTCCACTATAAACCGTGGAACCGAAGATGGTGGCGGTATTACCCGTCTTGGAAATGACAACTGGCTAATGGCGTATATCCATATCGCGCATGATAGTCTGATTGGCAATAACGTAACTATGGCTAATGGTGCGTCTTTAGCCGGCCATGTCACCATTGATGATTATGCGATCCTGGGCGGGTTTACTCTTGTGCACCAGTTCTGCGCTATTGGTCAGAGTGCTTTTTGTGGTATGGGTAGTGCAATTAGTAAGGATATACCACCCTATGTCATGGTCAGCGGTAATCCGGCGCAACCCTACGGGCTCAATACGGAAGGCCTGAAACGTCTTGGGTTTGACAGTGATGTTATTCGCAACCTGAAGGAAGCCTACAAGGTGATCTATCGCTCGGGTTTAACCGTCGATGATGCCATTAGCCGTTTGCGGGAACTGGCCGAGAAAACCCCAGAAATAGAAGCGTTAATTACTTTCCTGAATCAATCCAGCCGCGGCATTTTGCGCTAGGGGCTTATGTCTGACTGAGCGGGTTTTGTTTCTTCGAGCATTTCCAGCGTCAAATCAACAATATCACCCTGTCGGGGTGGTTGAGCCAATATAGACTGAATCCTGGACAGTTTTTCACTAATACTGTTGCGATATTGTTCGTCGTATAGCATCTTTTCAATTTCGGTAACAATATTACCCGCTTGCGCATCGTGTTGGATAAGTTCTGGCACCAGAAGTTCATTCGCCACAATGTTACACAGACCGATGTAATCAAGTTTAAACAGGCGCTTGACGATGTGGTAACTTAACCAGGCCAGCTTGTTAATGATGACCATGGGTTTGCCAAGCAGGGCTATTTCCAGTGTCACCGTTCCCGATACGGTAATAATGGCGTCACAGGCTTCCATCACATCATAACTACGATCACTGATCATCATGACTGTCAGCTCTTGATAATTGACCAGGTAGGGCTTGATATCTTCAGCGCTTAAGGTAGATGCGATGGGTAATAAAAATTGCAGCTCCGGGTGCTGTTGTTTTAATTGCATGGCGGCTTCAAGAATGATCGGTAACAAGCGTCGAATCTCGCTTTGACGGCTACCCGGAAACAGTCCGACTGTCTTGTTGCTCGGCTTAAGTCCGAATTCCTGCAACAAGGTGCCATGGTCGGCGCTGGCACTGACTTCTTCATTTAACGGATGGCCGACATATCGCACGGGCACCTGATGTTGCTGATAAAAGTGTTCTTCAAACGGGAATACCACGGCCATCATGTCGACCCGCTCACGGATCGTTTTTACTCGGCCTTCACGCCAGGCCCATACCTGGGGACTGATATAATAGAGCACCCTGATGCCCAGCTGTTTTGCGGTTTGTGCCAGGCGCAAATTGAAATCGGGATAATCGGTGAGGATCACCAGGTCGGGCGGTTCACTGCGTAACAGCTCACGCATTTTGTTAAGCGCGCCGAAAATAACTTTGCGGTGGGCCAGGACTTCAAACAAACCGACAACGGCGAGCTCGGCGGAGTCAACTAATATATCGACACCGGCCTTGCGCATTTCATTGCCGCCGATACCAAAAAAATGAACATCAGTTCGTTTAGCCAGCACCCCTGCGGCTAATTTAGCCGCATGCAGATCACCGGATGCTTCACCGGCGACAAGCATCACCCGTTTCATGCTCTGACCTTACACCGCGGACTTAATGACGTCAGTCACCTGGGTAACCATTTCGTCTGTTAATTCAGGGTAGATGGGAAGTGACATACAACGGCTGGCCACGTCTTCGGTTACCGGCAGGGAAACCTGTTTGCATATCTCGGCAAAGACTTTTTGCTGATGCAACGGCACAGGATAGTAGATGGCGCAACCGATGTTGTTGTCCTGTAATTTCTGCATGATCGCATCACGCTGATCTGTCAATAGCGTATATTGATGATAAAT
>CBDUOW010000213.1:0-3531 GCA_965368945.1 uncultured Gammaproteobacteria bacterium | reverse complement strand
TCGCAAGTACCAGATGAATTCCGGAAGCACGGGCTTTCTGCGCCAGGCGGGCAATAAGCTCTTCGACTTTCTTGCCGACCACCATCATCATATCGGCCAGCTCATCCACCACTACCACGATATAAGGCAACGGCTGCAGCTCCTGCGCCGGCAATTCCGAATCCGCCGGATGGAAGGGATCCATGATGGGCTTCTTCGCTGCCCTGGCTTCGGCAATTTTGCGGTTAAAGCCACTGATGTTGCGCACCTTGAGTTGCGACATCACACGGTAACGTTGATCCATTTCCGCCACACACCAGCGTAAGGCACTGGCGGCTTCCTTCATGTCCGTCACCACTGGCGCCAGCAGATGGGGAATACCGTCATACACGGACAGCTCCAGCATCTTGGGATCGATCATGATCAGCCGCACATCCTTGGGGGTGGCGTTATACAACAGGCTCAGAATCATGGCGTTCAAGGCCACCGATTTCCCTGCGCCAGTGGTGCCGGCCACCAGTAAATGCGGCATTTTGGCCAGATCCGCCACCACCGGTTGACCACTGATGTCCTTGCCCAGCGCCAGGGTCAATGGTGATTTGGCATCGGAAAATTCACTGGATTTGAGGGCTTCACTCAGGCGCACGATTTCCCGCTGCTCATTGGGGATTTCCAGGCCCACGGTTGTCTTGCCCGGAATAACCTCTACGACCCTAACGCTAATGGCCGAAAGGGACCGCGCCAGGTCTTTGGCCAGGTTAGTGATCTGGCTGACCTTCACCCCCGGGGCGGGCTGTAATTCAAAGCGGGTGATTACCGGGCCGGGATGCACTTCTTCCACCCGCACCTCGACTCCGAAGTCCCGTAACTTACTCTCCACCAGCCGCGACATGGCCTGTAACGCCGCTTCCGACATGCGGTATTTATTTGGCGTCGCCTCGTCCAGTAATGACAAGGCCGGTAAGGCGGAATCCATCTCGGTAGAAAACAGCGGCACCTGTCTTTCCCGTTCCACCCGTTCACTCTGTTTGACCGGCTTTTCGGGTTTATTGATCACCGGTGGTTTGCGCTTCACCTGCTGTTCAACCTTGGGTTCGACCTTCACCTTGTAGGTCGACTCGCGCTCGCGCCTGGCACGGCGGGTACGAATGGCTTCACGGGCGGCCATGAACCGACCGCGCACCCAGACCAGGCTGGAAAGCGTCATGGCGCCGATGATATCCATCAGCTTCAGCCAGGATAAGTTGGTCGCCAGGGTAAAACCGCTCAGGAACAGGGCCAGCAACAGCAAAGTGGCCCCGAGGAAACTGAAGGCACCCTTCATCATGCCACCGACATAATCTCCCAGAATGCCGCCGGCATTGACCGGCAACGGACTGACCACCGAGGCGTCATGCAGGCTCGCCAGGCCGCAGCCCGCTGCCAATGTCAGAATGAAACCGGCGGTGCGCAAGCCGAAGGCCCGCATATCAAATGGGGTGTCGGTGCGACGGTCCTGGAATAACAGCCAGCCGGAATAGGCCACCATCAGGGGGAACAGGTAGGCGAGGAAGCCAAACAGGGTCAGAAATACATCAGCAAACCAGGCGCCGGCCGGCCCGCCGAGATTGGCAACCCGTCCATGGTGCAGGCCGCTGGTGGACCAGCTCGGATCGGTTGGGTGGAAACTCCCCAGGGCGAGGAAGAAATAAATCGCCCCGAAGCCGAATATGAACAACGCCCCTTCCCGTAAGCCACGTCGCAGGTGACTGGATAAGGGGGCACGTCCGGACAGTTTTTGACTCGCTTGGGCCACTATCTAATCTTTTTTCTAAGGAAGTTTTTGTAACTATTTATAATTAAAGGATTATTACAACTGAAACACTAGTTGTCCAGCAACGTTTTCAGTACCCGCTTGCCCGCCTCGACATTTATCCCGGTGTGCAAATCCGGCTGTTCGCGCCAGTTTGACTCCGTAAGGCGCAGAATATAGGGAACCAGGGCAGCCGACAACGCCTGCGAAGCGGTCCGCGGCACGGCACCCGGCATGTTGGTGACACCGAAATGCACCACCCCTTCCCAGACAAAGGTGGGGGTTTCGTAATTGGTCGGCCGGGTGGTCTCGATACAACCACCCTGGTCCACCGAAATGTCGATAATAACGCTGCCATCCCGCATCTCGCGCACGGTCTCGGCGCTCACCAGGTGGGGTGCTTTTGCTCCCGGAATCAGCACCGCCCCAATCAGCAGGTCGGCCTGGATCACAGCCTCATGGATTGCGGAGTCAAAGGCATATAAGCCCGTGACATTCGCCCCCAGCGCCCGCATGTCGGCGAGTTTATCGCGGTTGCGATCAAATACCGTGACATTGGCCCCCATGGCTGCGGCCATCAGTGCGGCATTACCGCCGGCTACGCCCGCCCCCAGAATCACAACATTACCCCGCTCGGCCGCGGGAAGCCCGCCCAGCAACACCCCCCGACCCCCCTGGGGCTGATACAACAAATGGGTACCGATTTGCGCCGCAATTCGCCCGGCGATATCACTCATGGGCGCCAGCAAGGGCAGTTGCCTGCCCGCCTCGACCGTTTCAAAGGCCACGCCGGTAAGGCCAATTTTCAGCAGGGCCTCGGTGAGTGCCGGCTCCGCTGCCAGGTGTAAATAGGAAAACAACAAATGGTCCTCGCGTAGATAACCGAACTCTTGCGGCTGGGGTTCCTTGACCTTGACGATCATTTGCGCGGCCTGGTAGAGGCTGGCCGCATCGGGCAGGATTTCCACACCCACCTGGCGGTAATCCTCATCGGTATAACCGCTGAGCCGTCCGGCATCGTGCTCGATATAGACCGTATGGCCCTGGCGCACCAGGTGACCGGCGGCATCGGGGATCAAGGCAATACGCCCTTCCAGTATTTTAACTTCACGGGGAATCCCAATCTTCATGTCGCTGACTTTACCCTTTTGTTAGCATTGCGTACCATTGCGCGTACGCAGTTTCGACCCTGGAAACTACTGAACGGTTCCATTGTCATTACGACAACAATCGAACGTTTATTTTTCAAATTCTCATTTTCGTGGAGTCTAACACATGAGTGAAACCAAACATTGCCGCCTGCTGATTCTCGGCTCAGGTCCCGCCGGTTACACTGCCGCCGTTTATGGCGCACGTGCCAACCTAAAGCCAGTATTGATTACCGGTCTGGAACAGGGCGGCCAACTCATGACCACCACGGAAGTGGATAACTGGCCGGGTGATCCGGAAGGCCTGCAAGGTCCCGGCCTGATGGATCGCATGCGCCAACATGCGGAACGCTTCGAAACGGAAATTATTTTCGATCACATCAACAAGGTCGACTTCAGTGCCAAACCCTATACCTTAACGGGTGACTCGGGTGTCTATACCTGTGATGCGCTGATTATTGCCACCGGTGCTTCGGCCATGTATCTCGGCCTGCCTTCGGAAGAAGCCTTCAAGGGTAAAGGTGTGTCCGGCTGTGCCACCTGTGACGGATTCTTCTATAAAAACCAGGATGTCGCCGTGGTCGGCGGCGGGAATACCGCGGTGGAAGAAGC
>CBDUOW010000212.1:0-3535 GCA_965368945.1 uncultured Gammaproteobacteria bacterium | reverse complement strand
ACGATCAGCATTAAGCCGCCGCTGGCGGTAAAACCGGAACTGAACAACTCACGAAAGCCTTGCCAGGGCTGGGCCGGCAAATGCTTGATTCGCGCCACGATGTAAATGGCTACCATCAGGATCAGCCCCATCATCAGGCCGGGGATGAAACCGGCCATGAACATGCGGGCAGCCGACACCTCGGTCGCCGCGGCATACACCAGCATCACAATGGAAGGCGGAATTAAAATGCCCAGGGTGCCGGCGTTGGCAATCACCCCCGCAGCAAAAGATTCCGGGTAACCGGCACGCACCATGCCGGCAATAACAATAGTACCGATAGCAGCCACCGTCGCCGGTGAAGATCCGGAGACCGCGGCAAACAACATGCACGCCATGACCGAGGCCATCGCCAGACCACCGCGAATATGCCCGACGCAATCGATGGCGAAGCGAATGATGCGCTTGGCCACACCGCCGGTGGATAAAAACGAGGAGGAAAGAATGAAAAAAGGAATCGCCAACAGGGTGTAATGTTCCGACAGTGCCTCGAACAGCTTCAGGGCTATAGACGCCAGCGAATCATTGGAAAAAAGCAGAATGGTGGCAATACTCGATAGTCCCAATGCAACCGCAATGGGCATGCCGAGAAACATGCAGAGAAACAGCAGAAAAAACAACGTCGCCGTGGTCATTTTGCCTGCTCCTTTTCCGCCGAGAGTTCTTTAGCCAGGTGCATGCTCTCTTCCGCTTCATTGGTATGACGAAAGCCGGTGGACTTACCCGTCACCACGGACCAGAGTAATTCGAGTAGCCTGATGGAGAACAGGCTCAGGCCAATCAACAAAATACTCTGGGATATCCACAACGGGATCAATGGATCTTCGGGATCGATTTTCCATGCTTCCAGCGTTTCCTCGGACCAGAGGTGCGCAAACCAGAGGGGAACGCTAAGATCCTCCATGCCAATACCAAGCTGGTACATTTTTTGTAAATAAATCCATGCGCCATAAAAGAACAAGCCGCAATACACCAGACACAGGATCACGGCAAGGGAAGACGCGATACGCTGTATATGCGAAGGTAATAATTTCACCACCGCATCGACGCCGATGTGGGCGCCTACCTTAAGGCCGTAACTGATACCAAACAGCACAAACCAGGCGGAAAGGTAAAGGGTCAACTCCTGCGACCAGATGAGACCGGTGCCGAAACCAAAGCGCATAACCACGTCGGTAAACACCAGCAGGGTCATGGACACCAGCAATAACGCGATGATGTTTTCTTCCGCCTTGAGCAGGAATCTCAGCAGCATAGGAGCCCGCCTTTATGTATTACGGAACATAGGCAAAAAGGGGCCTGTTGTCAGACCCCTTTAATCCGGTTTAGTTATTGGCGTTGTAGGCCGCGTCGATCAGCTCCTTGCCGATCTGATCTTCAAACTGTCTCCATACGGGCTTCATCACTTCCACCCACTGGGCACGTTCCGCCGGTTTCAGGGTCAACACCTGGGAACGCTTGGAGTCGATGATTTTCTGCTTGTCTTCATCGGCTTTCTGCCCGGCAACCTTGTTACCCAGAGCAATGGCCTCTTTCAACGATTTTTCCACTTCGGTGCGGATGTCCGCCGGCATCCCCATCCAGAATTCCTTGGAACTCACTACCATGTAATCGAGCACACCGTGATTCGACTCGGTGATGTAGGGCTGGACCTCGAAGAATTTCTTGGAGTAGATGTTGGACCAGGTATTTTCCTGCCCGTCTATCGCCCTGGTCTGCAGCAGGGTGAACACTTCGGAGAAAGGTTTTTTCAGCGGCACCGCGTCCACCGCCTCAAACTGCGCCGCGATGACGTCGGAGGCCATAATACGGAATTTCAGGTTCTCCGCATCGGCCGGCACGCGCAGGGGTTGTGAGGCCGACAGTTGTTTCATGCCGTTGTGCAGATACCCCACGCCCACCAGACCTTTCTTCTTCATGGAGTTGAGCAGTTTCTGCCCCTCCGGGCCTTGCTGGAAGCGTTCCACCGCGGCCATGTCGTTAAATAGGAAGGGCAGATCGAACAGCTGCAGTTTCTTGGTGTAACGTTTGAACTTGGAGAGGGAAGGCGCGGCGAGTTGCACATCACCCAGCAGCATGGCTTCCAGTACCTTGTTATCGCCAAACAGTTGTGAGTTGGGATACACCTCAACTTTCACTTTGCCCGGCAGGCGTTGTTCAACCAGTTCCTTGAACTTGTTGGCCATCTGGCCTTTGGGGGTATTCTCCGCCACAACGTGGGAGAACTTGATGACAATTTCTTCAGCCTGGGCCGGACTCAACACAAGCAACATTGCGATTGCTAATGCACCGGTTACAGCCGTGAGTAGTTTACGCATGATGTCTTCCTCCTCAGAAGATCAGGTTTTGGTTTTTATTTAAATCCGCTAAAGCGTTCGGATACCTGCTATCGAACGCGAAATAAATGCCAGTCGCCTTACTACCGTCTAAGCAACGGTTTTAGTCATCTTTATTCTCATTCCCGGCCAACTGAACACCCACTATATGGGTGGGTATCCGCTAATTTTACTCAGCTGAGCGTGGGGAAATCCGCAATACGACCACGCATGGTTTAATTCGAGCCTGTTTCCGCCGCTCGCCGTCGATCAAACACGGCAATGACAGCAGGTAAGGCTACCACAAGTAATAGCATGGTCATGAGAATTGACCAACCCCAATGTTCATAAATAACCCCACCAAAACTAATGCCGACAAAGCCGCCACAATAATAAAACAACACGTAGAGTGCATTGGCACGCCCTTTACCGTGGGCCAGCATTCGGTTGATGGCGCCAACGGCGGCCGAATGCAGGGCAAAAAATCCGCTGCACAGCGTCAGTATCCCCAGGGTGATCACCAGCACGGAATCGATGGTGGTCAGTGTAATGCCGGCGGCGATTCCCACCGAGCCAAGCAACACCGTGGTGGCATTCCCCAGCCGGTTACTCATGGCGCCGGAAAGAGGGGCCATCACGATCCCCACCGCATAGGCCAGGTACACCGCGGTGATACCCTTGACCGAAACATGCAAAGGTGACTCGACCAGACGAAATGGCAGATAGTTAATCACGGTCTGAAAAACCATGAAGCCGGTAAAACCGATAATAAAGAGTCGTAGCAGGTCGGAATTTCGAAGCAGCCCGGCATAACCGCTGACATGCGACTTGTGGACCTCGGTGTGGCCTTCATCGTGTAATAACCAGGCGGCCAATAAACCGGCAACCAGGGTCAATACCGCCGCGCAAAGAATCGCGAGCCGCCAGGCGCCCTCCGGTAAAAACCAGCCACTCAACAAACGGCTGAAGATGCCGCCGGTCACCGTGGCGGCCACGTAGCCACCCATGACGACGTTAAGGCGATGCGCGGCAAGATAACGGCCCAGGTAAGCCGCAACGCAAGTCAGTAATGCCGGTAATCCCAGGCCCTGCACGAACCTTGCCCCGGCAAGCACATACAAGTTGTCGATCCAGGCGGTTGCCACACCGGCGAGCCCCACCAGCAGGCTACCGATGAGAAT
>CBDUOW010000211.1:0-3544 GCA_965368945.1 uncultured Gammaproteobacteria bacterium | reverse complement strand
TATGGTTAGCATCGAAATTAACGGCCAGCAACTCCAGGTACCGGAAGGCACCATGGTGATACAAGCCGCCGATGACGCCGGCATTACTATCCCGCGTTTCTGTTATCACAAGAAATTGTCGGTGGCGGCAAATTGCCGTATGTGTCTGGTTGAAGTGGAAAAAGCGCCAAAGCCATTGCCTGCCTGTGCGACTCCGGTCAGCGATGGAATGCGTGTATTTACCCGCTCCCCCTTGGCTCTTGAAGCGCAAAAGAGTGTGATGGAATTTTTGTTGATTAACCATCCGCTTGACTGTCCGATTTGTGATCAGGGTGGTGAATGTGATTTACAGGATCTGGCAGTCGGTTACGGCAAAGATGTGTCACGTTTCGCTGAGAAGAAACGAGTCGTTGCTGACAAAAACATCGGTCCTTTGATTTCTACCGAGATGACTCGCTGCATTCATTGCACCCGTTGTATTCGGTTTGGACAGGAAATCGCCGGTATCATGGAACTGGGTGCGACAGGGCGTGGTGAAAACATGCGCATAGGTACCTACGTGGAACATGCTGTTAACTCGGAAATGTCCGGCAATGTGATTGACCTTTGTCCGGTGGGCGCACTGACTTCCAAACCGTATCGTTATACGGGGCGGCCATGGGAAAATATCGTAAAACAGAGTATCGCGCCGCATGATTGCATCGGTTCCAATATAGAACTGGATGTACGACGCAATCAGGTTATGCGGGTGGTGCCACGGGAAAATGAAGCGTTGAATGAAATGTGGCTGTCAGACCGCGATCGCTTCAGTTATAGCGGGATTTACAGCGAACAACGCGCGCTGCGCCCTCAAATCAAGCAAGGCGATGAGTGGAAAGAAGTTGAATGGGAAACAGCCCTTGCATATGCATTAGAAGGGTTAAAAACAGTTCGTAACCAGAAGGGTGCAGAGCAGCTTGGCGCTTTGGCATCGCCCAGTGCCAGTCTGGAGGAACATTATTTACTGCAAAAACTCATGCGCGGTGTCGGTACCAATAATATTGATCATCGCTTACGTCAACAGGACTTCAGTGATCAGGACATTGCTCCGCTTTATCCTGCACTGGGACAGGGCATTGCCGATCTAGAGGAACTCGACGCGGCCCTCTTAATCGGTTCCTGGATACGTAAGGACCAACCCATTGCCGCACATCGCTTGCGTAAGGCAGCCTTGCGGGGCGCCAGCATCATGGCTGTCAATGCCCTGGATTATGAATTCAATTTCCCGCTGACCGAGAGCCTGGTCAGTGCGCCGGCAGAAATGTCGACTAACCTGGCTGCCATTATCAAGGCGCTGCTGAGTTTGAGTGGTAAAACGGCACCGGGGGGACTCGCCAGTCTGTTGGAGAATGTTACGGTTCAGGATACACATCGGGAAGTTGCCCAACATTTGTTCAATGCGGACAAGGCGTCCATCCTGATGGGTAACCAGGCGATGAGTCAGTCTGAGTTCGCGACATTGCGGGCCCTGGCCAATGTGATTGCAGAATTGGCCGGTGCCAGGTTGGGCTATCTGAGCGAAGGTGCCAACACGGCGGGTGCCTGTTTGGCCGGTAGCTTGCCGCACCGCGGGCTGGCCGGTGAAACAGTCAGCAATCCTGGCAAACATGCCTACACCATGATTGATGAAGGCCTGGGCGCCTATGTGCTGTTGGGTGTTGAACCGGAATACGACTGTGCTAATTCGGGTAGGGCACTGGCGGCAATGAACGATGCTGATTTTGTGGTCTGCCTGACGTCTTTTGTCAGCGATACCATGCGTGATTACGCGGATGTCATACTTCCAATCAGTGTGTTCGCTGAAACCGCGGGTACTTTTGTCAATGCTGAAGGCAAGTGGCAGTCATATCAGGGTGCGGTACAACCGTTGGAAGATGCCCGCCCGGCCTGGAAAGTCTTACGCGTGCTGGGTAATTTATTTGAGCTTGAAGGTTTTGACTATGTTTCGGTGGATGAAGTGCGCAGTGAAATTGAGTCAGCCACCGCTTCACTGGTCGTATCGACCACAAGCGAATGGCGTTGCCCGACGTCTCTCAGTACGGGTTCGAATGGTTTAATGCGAGTCGGGCACTTGCCACTCTATGCGGTTGATTCGTTAGTGCGCCGGTCAGAGCCATTGCAGGCGACCCGCGATACAATTATGGCCGCTGCCTATATAAATAGTAAGACAGCAAGCCAACAGGGTCTGTCCGCAAACCAGGAGGTGCGTGTGGTGCAGGCTCAATATAGCAACAAGTTACCGGTAGTGATCGATGAGGGCGTGCCAGATCAGTGTGTCTTTATTCCTGCCGGGGTAAAAGACAGTCAGACTCTCGGTGACGCTTACGGTAGCGTCGAATTACTGCAAGCGTGACGACGATAAGGTAAACGCGACACATGTTAGAGTGGATCCAATCAACAATTCCCGTATTCGCACTGCTACCGGAAGCGGTACAGGCGGTGATCGTCATTATGATCAAGATCCTCGTCATTACCCTGCCGCTCATGCTGTGTGTCGCCTACCTGACATTTGCGGAACGTAAAATCATCAGTGCCATGCAGGTACGCATGGGGCCGACGCGAGTAGGACCGCGTGGTTGGTTACAACCCATCGCGGATGCGGTCAAATTGATGTTCAAGGAAATTATTATCCCATCCGGGGCTAACAAATACCTGTTTCTGCTTGCGCCCATGTTGTCAATTGGTGCGGCACTCGCAGCCTGGGCAGTCATTCCCTTTGATGCGCATCTGGTACTGGCTGACATTAATGCGGGATTGTTATACGTGCTGGCAATCACCTCAATGGGCGTCTACGGCGTGATCATTGCCGGCTGGGCCTCCAACTCGAAGTATGCCCTGTTGGGTGCCATGCGATCCGCGGCACAGATTGTGTCCTACGAGATTGCCATGGGCTTTGCCCTGGTTGGCGTGCTGATGGCGGGTGGCAGCCTCAACCTGGGTAAAATTGTTGCGGCCCAGTCCGGTAGCCTGGTGCACTGGTTCTGGTTACCCCTGTTACCCTTATTCCTGATTTATTTTGTTTCGGCTTTGGCGGAAACCAACCGGGCACCATTCGATGTCGCCGAGGGTGAATCAGAAATTGTCGCCGGTTTCCACGTTGAATATTCCGGTATGGCGTTTGCGGTTTTCTTCCTGGCCGAATATGCCAATATGATTCTGGTTTCCGGCCTGGCGGTCCTTATGTTCCTGGGTGGCTGGTTAACGCCGTTCCAGGGGTGGGTGCCTGACGCGGTATTCACGATACCGGTACTGGGCCCGTTACTCGACAGCGGAATTCACTGGTTCCTCATGAAGCTGGCATTTCTCCTGCTTTTCTTCCTGTGGTTCCGCGCGACCTTCCCACGCTACCGGTATGATCAAATTATGCGCCTGGGCTGGAAGGTCTTTATCCCGATTACCATTGTGTGGCTGTTGGTGCTGGGTATCGCGATTCTGGCCGGTTTGCCACCCTGGTTTGATGCGGGTTGAGGGATAGAACCATGCAACGATTTACGCAATTTATTAAAAGCCTGTTCCTGCTGGAACT
>CBDUOW010000210.1:0-3566 GCA_965368945.1 uncultured Gammaproteobacteria bacterium | reverse complement strand
CAAGTTGGTGAGATCGAGTGATGTGAATCGTAGCCATGAAGTAGAATATAACGGTAAAAAATAAAAGTAGCCAGTTTGCCTGGAGCTGGTTTTTATATTTTTGCATCCGTTTTTACAGCACATTGACTGCAACGAGTTTTGCCGGTAATCAGAAAAGCAATCCGACCACGGTGGCGGGCGAAAATGCGGTAAACCAGATCAGCAAAGGGTTTGATCAACGGCCAGCGCAGTATCGCCAGCCAGCGATGTTTTCCCACCAGTGACCAGGCACGGCAGGTCACATCCAGACCATACAGCATTTCGCCGCTATCCAGCTGGCCATGTAACCGTTTCATTGCGCCATCCTTATCGATGTGAGGATAGGCTTCATTCAGATCATCAGCATGTAAGTCAACCAACTGTATCCGGTCTTCGTGATCAATGGTTTTTAATTGCTGCATTTCCAGCATGCAAAGCGGGCATTGACTGTCATAAAAAATGGTCAGTTGCATCGGAAATACTACGCTGCCTGTTTACGGTTAAACAGGCGTGATAATAGACCCTGCTTTTCTTTGCGGGCTATAGTCGCGTTGTAATCCTGGTCCGGTTTTGCGGTTTGATCTACCGCCGTGGTAAACAGGCCAAGCATCTTGTCTATCATGTCATCATCAAACTCGTAGGGTGTGAACGAGGCGTAACCGTTTTCTTTTAACAGACGGGTTACATTATCTTCCAGGGCCACGTATTTCATTGACCAGTTGGCAAACTGACGTGTGTGAATACGTTTTACCGATACACTTTGCACATTTTCATGACGGGGATCATCGGCGATTTTATTATACAGTCGATTGACGGCCGCTTGCTCACCTTCCAGGCACTGGAAGAAATAGTTGTTACTGAAATACAGTACACCGCCAATTTCATCTTTGGGGTTATTTTTCCTTGCCTGCATTAGTATGCGTCCGATGTCCTTTTGCACACCGCCATCATTGAGTTTCACAGGATTGGTTGTGGTACTGACATACACCATGCGTATCAAGTTACTCATGGACAAAACCCTCTTGTTCGCGTTGATTAATAACGGTCTTAATTGATGGTACCGGTGATATCCGAATCCGCTACCTTGGCATAGGCGGCTGAGACGGTGGCGTTGGCGGTATGCATCGGAATGGCCAGATACTCTGCCTTGTTGGTTTCGTTTTCAAAATAAATCTTCAGCGCATTGGTACCTTCCCCATCGATGATGTAGGGCGCGTTATCCAGGTCGGTTACATCATTCAGAGTCATGGGGTCGAGGGTCGAAATTCGCATGGTTTATTCCTCTGTTTGGTTTTGATATGGCTCTGCATCGTAAAACAGGAGAGGCCGGCGGGCCTCTCCAGAGGTTGAGTTTTACCCCTCGTCAATGCCACTATCGATGGGGTTGTGGATGATCTCGTGTAAACGACTGCCGGGCACGACGGAAGACAGAATTTCGATGTCCTCCTGTTCAGCGGCGCGGATGGCTTCATCGTAAATCTTCGCGGTGGCTTGTATCTGACGTTCATAGTTACTCATGGCATATCTCCTCAGCGTTATCGAAACGAGTTGTATTTGGGGGATTGACGGGTACAAATATAACCAAAAAAAACTAGTTTGTCTAGGACAAAGTGTGTTATTATTAACCCCATGAACTATGAGGTGTTTTGACATGGTTGAGAATCCGGACGACTTTTCCATTGGTATGGTGGAGCGTGATACCGGTATTGGGCGCGATACGTTGCGGGTGTGGGAGCGTCGCTACGGTTTTCCCGAACCCCTGCGCAATGACAAGGGTGAACGGATTTACCCAGAGAAGCAGGTCCGGCGCCTGCAGCGGATCCGCCGTCTGCTGGACCAGGGGCTGCGTCCGGGCAAGCTACTTGCCTTGAACGAGCAGGATCTGGATAACCTCGAAGCTGATCTGTACGCAGAGCAAGCGACCCCACTCAACGACAGCGTAGCCCAACTTCTCGGGGCAATTCGCCAGGCGGATATTTACCGATTGGGTACGTTGCTGCAGCAGCAATATGAACAGCAGGGTATGCGGGGCTTCATCTTGAAGACAGTGGCACCCCTGGTAAAGGTCACCGGTGAGGCATGGGCCCAAGGGCAACTGCAGATTTTTCAGGAACACATTCTGTCGGAACAACTGCGTCGCTTTCTGAAAACACAAATTGCCCACCAGGTAACTGCTAAACCCGCCAGGATAATCTTGGCGACGCTACCGGGTGAAACACACACCCTGGGCCTGTTAATGGTCGAAGCGATGCTGGCTTCTCAGGGTGTCGCGGCCATTAACCTCGGTGGTGAGGTACCGATGGATCAGATCAAGAACGCGGTTGAGCAATTTGAGGCTGAGACCCTCGGCATTACCTTCAGTGCTGCGTACCCGTACAAGCATATCCGTCCGCATTTAAATGAGTTGCGAGATTTGCTCCCGGCCGATGTGACCATCTGGACGGGCGGGGAAGGGGTACATCGCTTGCGCAAGTTACCTGACGGCGTGATGAAGTTTAAAACCCTGGATACAATGCCGCTGTGACCGGATCATGCGCTAACACTACATACCATAACGGTGAAGCAAACGCCAAGGTGAAGAGAAGTGCAGTACGAACATGACACGAGCTTGCCTGATACCATTCATCACATCGCGATTCAGGTGAAAAATATTCAACGTGCGATTGAATGGTATACGAAAAACTTTAATGTAAAGGTGACTTATCAGGATGATACCTGGGCCATGTTACAATTCAAGAATATTAAGCTGGCGTTAGTAATACCTGAACAACATCCTGCGCACATTGCTATTGAAAGTCGCGAGGCGGAACAGTTTGGTGTATTAACTAAACATCGTGATGGGACGCAATCCGTTTACAGCAGTGATTCTGAAGACAATGTTATTGAAGTGATGAAAGCATCATAGCAGCAGTTTGCAGAAAAATAGGACAGTTAGTTTTTTGATGGATTAAATCATATAGCAAAACGTTATTAATAATCAGGAGAGGAGATATGCTAGTAAGTGAAGCAGTACAGGCACGGCGCGCAATCAAATGGTATGACCCTGAGCACCAAATGCCGGAGGACACCTTTCATCTGCTGATGGAGCATGCCATTCTCGCCCCCACGGCATTTAACATACAAAACTGGCGTTTCGTGCGGGTAACTGACCCGGCCCAACGCAAGGCAATTCGCGCTGTAGCCTGGGACCAGGCACAAGTGACGGATGCTTCCGAATTGTTGGTGCTGTGCTTTGACAACAAGGCCTGGGAACATGATCCGCAACGCTACTGGCGTAACGCGCCACAGGAAGTGCAGGATTTTCTCGTCCCGGCGATTGATGGCTATTATCGCGATAAACCGCAGGTCGAACGCGACGAGGGCATGCGCTCCTGTGGGTTAGTAGGGCAGACCATCATGTTAATAGCGCAGGAACTGGGTTATCAAAGTTGCCCGATGGACGGCTTTGACTTCGACGCCGTCGCCAAGATAATCAATTTACCCAAGGACCATACAATTGCCTTCATGATTGCGATTGGTAAGGGAACAAAGGAAGCCTGGCCGAAACC
>CBDUOW010000209.1:0-3566 GCA_965368945.1 uncultured Gammaproteobacteria bacterium | reverse complement strand
ATTTTCTTTAGACGAGTAAAGAAAATGGACCCGTGGAGCGCTGACGGGACAGCGCCTAACAACCTAAAACTCCTGCAACCCCATCTCCACCCGCAACACCTGCTTACCCAGCAGGTCGACCTGCCCACGCAGACGTTCCTCACCGCTCCGGCTGTATTCAAACCGATACTGACGATAAAACATCAGCCGCCCACGGCCGTCGCGCTGTAACCGGATACGACTGTTCGCCACCGTGTCATCCAGAAACTGCGCCCCTTCCTGTTCACAGGCGTGGCGGCCAGCCAGCCGGGCCACCTGGCGTGCCCCGAGGCTGTCCCACCAGAATGCCAGCAACGCCAACAAAACCAAGACAAACAGCAAATCGCTCATAAACCGTTATCAACCCGATAGAGAAAATTCAGCCTCAGAAGTGACATACTTTTTGTCGCCTGCAGCTTCATGTAACATGACATACCTGTCAGATTGGCATGTCATTTCTGTCATTTTTTAACCCTGTGAACCATAAGTCTTTGTTTTATATAGGGTGCACAGCTGACATGCCCCTTGCTCTTTAGTCTACTTTATAAAGAGCAGCAGACTGTACAACTGCCCGGAGGAAGAATGAAACACTATCTTGTAATACTCAGCATGATTTTATATCTGGCTGGTAGCAACCTGGTCCACTCGGCCCAGGGCTTCTGCCCGGCAGATGGTAGTGCTGTCTCGGTCCTTCTTGCCGAAGAAAACGGTGACAAGAAAGACGGAGAAGAAAAGAACCCTGAAGATGACTGCGACTAAGCAACTAGATAATAACAAAACCATGACAACCACTAAGGAGATACACATAATGCACAAACCAACACTCGCCATGTCCATGATTCTGTCAACTTCACTGGCCTTTGCCGGTTCTGCCCTGGCGAAAGACGTTGCCGTAAAAATCACCCCTGAGCTGGCCAGCGTCAAAGTCATGCATAATGGCAAGAAAGTCACCATCATGCGTGACCAGAATCAGAAAGCTACCGTCAATCCAGACTTTGCCAAAACCTCACGCAAGTGCCCGCCCTTCTGTATCAAACCACTTGTACTCGCACCTGGCGTTGAAACCGTTGGTGAACTGGAAGTCCTGGATTACCTTTCCAAAATGACCAAGGGTGACAAGAGCATCATGGTTCTCGATTCCCGTACCCCAAGCTGGGTAGCGAAAGGCACCATTCCCGGTTCGGTCAATATCCCCTGGACCAAGCTGGCTCCGCAGAAAGGCGCCAGCCCGCTCGAGATCGCAGAAATCCTTGTCGACCAGTTTAACGTGAAAGAACAGGAAGGCCTGTTTGATTTCCGGGATGCCAAAACCCTGGTGTTGTTCTGTAACGGCATGTGGTGTGGTCAGTCACCGAATAACATTCGCACCCTGCTGCGCTTTGGTTATCCGGCGGACAAGATCAAATGGTACCGCGGTGGCATGCAAAACTGGGCCAACCTGGGACTCACTACGGTCAAGTAAGTTAACCACAACGATTTACTCCCGTACGGTAAATTCTCCGTACCCTGCAGCACTAGCTGCAAACCGGGGACAAGGTTTATCGCCTAGTCCCCTTTTTCCTGGCTAAAACAAGAAAGCGGCCGTTTGGCCGCTTTCTTATACTACGCTTAATATCTGCAATGCGCTTACTTGTCATCCCCTGTCATTAACAACAGCAGTTCGTTCATGCGACTGACGAATGCGGCGGGATCATCCAGTTGCCCACCTTCGCTAAGCAGCGCCTGATCAAACAGTATCCGCGTCCAGTCCTCAAAGCGCTTTTCGTCCGCCTCGTCATTCAGGCGTTTCACCAGCGGATGATCAGGATTCACTTCCAGAATGGGTTTAATCTCCGGTAACTGGTGGCCTGCCTGCTTGAGGATCTTCTGCATACTGACGGCCATATCATGTTGCTCAACCACCATACATGAGGGCGAATCCGTAAGGCGATGGGAAACGCGCACTTCCTTGACCTGCTCACCCAGCGTGTCTTGCATGCGTTGCAGCAAATCCTTGTAGGACTCTTCCGCTTGCTTGATCTTTTCCTGTTCTTCCTTGTCTTCCAGGTTACCCAGATCCAGTTCACCCTTGGCCACAGACACCAGCGGCTTGCCATCATACTCAGTCAGGTGGGACATTAACCATTCATCCACCCGATCCGACATCAGCAATACCTCAATACCTTTTTTCTTGAACAGTTCAAGATGCGGAC
Source organism: uncultured Gammaproteobacteria bacterium (assembly GCA_965368945.1). Lineage (GTDB taxonomy): Bacteria > Pseudomonadota > Gammaproteobacteria > UBA6429 > Thiohalophilaceae > JAHEIJ01. The sequence continues at coordinate 1,356 of CBDUOW010000209.1, read as the reverse complement.
TGTTCCTGGCAGCAGCATAACTGTCGGCGGTGATGTAGTAGATTTTTTCCTGCTCCGGCTTCATGCGGCCCAGGTAATCATCAAACGCGACAGTTTGCGCATCACTGTCGTTATGGGTCGAGGCAAAGCGCAGCAGTTTGGCAATCTTTTCGCGATTGGCAAAGTCTTCCGCCGGACCTTCTTTCAACACATTACCAAACGTATCCCAGAACCCGGCATATTCGTCCGGCTCGTTCTTGGCCATGTTTTCCAGGTAACCCAGTACCTTTTTCACCGAGCCGTTGCGAATGGTATCGATTTGCTTGTTGCGCTGGAGGATTTCGCGGGAAATATTCAACGGCAAGTCATCCGAGTCGACGACCCCCCGAATGAACCGCAGATAGCCAGGCATCAATTGCTCGGCATCATCCATGATAAACACCCGCTTGACGTACAACTTGAGGCCATAGCGACGTTCGCGATCGAACAGATCGAACGGTGCCTGCTTGGGAACGTAGAACAGACTGGTGTAGGTCTGGGTGCCCTCTACCTTGTTATGCAACCAGCCCATGGGTTCATCGAAATCATGTGCCACATGCTTGTAGAATTCCTTGTATTCGTCATCCGTGATCTCGGACTTGGGCCTGACCCACAGGGCGGAAGCCTTGTTGACCGTTTCGGTTTCCTCGGTCTTGTGGCCTTCTTCATCCTGGGTATACATCAGGATGGGGAGTGAAATGTGATCCGAGTAACGGCCGACGATGGAACGCAGGCGGAATGATTCCAGAAACTCATCTTCCCCCTCACGCAGGTGCAACGTAATCGAAGTACCGCGCGCCGGGCGTTCGATATTCTCGATTTCATATTCCCCCTCACCGGTGGAGGTCCAGCGCACGCCATGTTCGGCGCTCAGGCCCGCGCGGCGGGTTTCAAGCGTCACCTTATCGGCAACAATAAAGGCGGAATAGAATCCCACCCCGAACTGGCCAATCAGGTGCGCATCCTTGGCCTGGTCACCGGTCAGAGTGTCGAGGAATTTACGCGTGCCGGAATGGGCGATGGTACCGATATTGTCCATCACTTCCTGGCGGCTCATGCCGATGCCTTTATCACGGATGGTGATAGTGCGCGCTTCCTTGTCGAAGTCGAGCAGGATGTTGAGGTCGCTGTCGTCCTCGTACAGGGCCTCGTCGCTCAAAGCCTCAAACCGCAACTTGTCACTGGCATCTGAGGCATTGGATATCAGCTCGCGCAGAAAGATCTCCTTGTTGGAGTACAGCGAATGAATCATCAGGTTCAGCAGCTGCTTCACCTCGGTCTGAAAAGACAGAGTTTCCTTGTGCGTATCAACGCTCATGGTATGGGTGCTCCTCGTTA
>CBDUOW010000208.1:0-3577 GCA_965368945.1 uncultured Gammaproteobacteria bacterium | reverse complement strand
TCAATTCTGCCTCGTAAAGCGGCATTCTCCTCTTCCAGTTTTGTAATCCGCTTACCAATATCCTGATCTACCTCTGACATGGTTACTTCTGCAGGCTGGCCGGATTCAAGCTGGGCGATTTTCTGTTTCAGATTCTCTACTTCCTGATTTGCCGCTGCCAACTCTTCAGCCATCTTGATATCGACCTGGGGAACGACGCCCCCATTCTTCTTCTTTAGCTCTGCAATGGTCGTGCGCGCGTTGGATAATTGATCACGGCGCACTTGTATCTCACGGTTACTTTCTTTTAACTTTTTATTGACTGATTTTAATTCAGCTTCCAGCTGCTGCTGCTTTGCCACCAATTGATCAACCTGGGCTGAGCCCGGTTTATCAGCCGCGAGGTAACCACTACCAACCCAACCGGTTTTACCATTCTGTAAACGAACTTTTTTAAATGCACCCGCTGTCTCAAGCACCTCTACCGCAGTACCACTGGGAACAGAGTCAACTAACGGGCTCTCTTCATTTGCCTCGGCATGTATACCCAACAAGATTTTATCTGATACAAACAATGTTTCAGCATGACTATTACTAATGCTGAAAAGTGCAGTCCAAAGCAATAAAATAAAATAACGCAAAATTCTCATACAAAATTCCTTAAATTATATCAAGCTGCAATACCGCTGTGCCTTAATAAGGCATCTATTCGAGGTTCACGCCCCCGAAATTCGACAAATAGTTCCATGGGTTCACGCGTACCGCCCTGTTCAAGTACGGCATGTAGAAATTTCAGGCCGGTTTGGTGATTGAATATGCCTTCTTCCTCAAACAATGAGAATGCATCCGCTGACAAAACTTCCGCCCACTTGTAACTGTAATAACCCGCGGCATATCCACCGGCAAAGATATGGGTAAAACCATGCTGAAAGCGGTTATAGGCTGCCGGCTTGATTACAGCCACTTCCTGTCGTAGTTCATCCAGTGTTTGCTGAATACGGGCGCCTACGGCGGGATCAAACTCAAGGTGCAGGCGAAAATCAAACAAGGCGAACTCAAGTTGCCGCATCATTTGCATGCCGGCCTGGAAATTCCTGGCCGCATACATCTTGTTATACAGCTCATCCGGTATGTTCTTACCAGTCTTAAAATGACTTGCTATTAAATCAAGCGCTTGTTTCTCCCAGCACCAGTTTTCCATGAACTGGCTCGGTAATTCCACAGCATCCCAGGCAACGCCATTTATCCCTGAAACACCTACATGGTCAACAGAAGTGAGCATGTGGTGTAACCCATGCCCGAATTCATGAAACAATGTGATCACCTCATCATGGGTGAACAACGCCGGGTCTTCACCAATAGGCGGGGTCAGGTTACAGGTTAGATAGGCTACCGGTGTCTGAACTGATTGATCGGCATTGCGCTTGCGCCCGATACAATCATCCATCCAGGCTCCACCGCGTTTGTTTTCTCGTGCATAAAGATCCAGATAAAACTCGCCACGCAAAGTTCCATCCTCCGCACGAATTTCATAAAAGCGTACATCCGGGTGCCAAACTTCGGTACCGTCAACCTGCTTGATGCTAATGCCATACAGACGCTTAACGACCCCAAACATACCGTTAATGACCGAGGTCTCCGGAAAATAGGGTTTGAGCTCTTCCTGGCTAATGGCATAGGTATGTTGCCGCAGTTTTTCCGAATAGTAGCCAATATCCCAGGGCTCAAGTTTTGCAACTCCATGCTCGATACGCGCAAACTCTTCCAGTTCATGTAATTCTTTATCTGCAACCGGTTTTGAACGTTTCGCCAGGTCATGTAAAAAACCCAGCACCCGTTCCGGTGTGTCTGCCATTTTGGTCACCAGGGATCGCTCCGCATAGGAGTTATACCCTAGCAACTGTGCCAGTTCATGACGTAACGCAAGAATATCCTCCATTACCTGGCTGTTATCCCATTTACCGGCATTCGGCCCCTGATCGGAAGCACGAGTCACAAAGGCTTCATGCATCTCGCTACGTAAGTCACGATCATCCGCATAGGTCATCACGGCGAAGTAGGATGGAAAATCCAGGGTAAACAGCCAGCCGTTCAATTCTTTTTGAGCTGCCGCCTGCTTTGCCATCGCTTGTGCGGACTCCGGCAATCCCGCAAGGCGTGCTTCATCCTCGACTTGCCTTGTCCATCCCTGGGTGGCATCCAGCACGTTTTCTTCAAATTTGGTGGTCAGTTGTGACAACTGCTGGCGAATTTCCTTGAACCGATCCTTCTTGTCATTCGGCAGATCCACGCCGGAAAGATGAAAATCCCGCAAGGCATTTTCGATGACTTTCTTCTGTGCGGTATCCAGCCGATCATAGTCACCCGAGTCCTTAACGGCCTTGTAAGCCTCATAGAGGCCAACGTTCTGGCCCATCTCGGTGCCATACTCACTCAGTTTCGGCAAGCAAGCATTATAGGCGTCGCGTAGTGCTTCGCTATTCATCACCGAGTTCATATGGCTGACCGGTGACCATGCCCGGCTCAGACGATCATCCATATCCTCCAGCGGTTGAACCAGATTGTCCCAGGTGTACTCATTTGTCCCGGAGAGCAATTGTTCGACGGTGCGGCGATTTTCCGCCAACAAGCTGTCAATCGCCGGTTCAACATGCTCGGGCTTGATCTGTGCGAAGGGCGGTAACCCGCTCATGGTCAGTAGTGGATTGGACATGGGTAATTTCGTTTCAGGTATTCTTTATAATAGGGTGATAATGTGATGGCCGTAATCTAACACGACAACCAGCGGGCAACAAAAATTGGATCACAATACTCCTTATGCCGATCTCACCCCTGATTTGATTCTGGATGCAATCGATCAGGCCGGTTTTCCCACCAGCGGTTCGCTGCTGGCCCTGAACAGCTATGAAAACCGCGTATATCAAGTGGGATTAGTTGATGACGGCTTTCTGGTGGCCAAATTCTATCGTCCGGGCCGCTGGGATGATGCCACTATTCAGGAGGAGCATGATTTTACGCTGGAACTGGCTGCCGAGGAAATTCCGGTAGTCGCACCGCTCACTGATGATGCCGGACAAACCCTGCACCACTATGAGGGTTACCGATTTGCCCTTTATCCCCGTCAGGGCGGGCGCGCGCCTGAACTGGATGATCCGGAGCATCTGCGCTGGTTGGGTCGCACGCTGGGACGGATTCATGTGCTCGGCTCATCCAGACTTTTCCAGCATCGCCCGGCTCTCGACATTCAAACCTTCGGTCATGACGCCGTGCGTTTTGTAGTGGATCGAGCATTCGTCCCGGCTGAACTCGTGCACAATTACCGCCTTGCCGCTGACAAAGCACTACAGCTGGCAGAAAATGCTTTCGAGGTTGTCGGGCCTTATCGCCGCTTGCGTCTGCATGGTGATTGCCATCCCGGCAATATTCTCTGGACCGATACAGGCCCTCATTTTGTGGACCTGGATGACTGCCTGAATGGGCCGGCCGTGCAGGATTTCTGGATGCTGCTCTCCGGTAATCAGAATGACATGGTGCGGCAGTTGAGATTTTTACTGGAAGGTTACAATACGTTTTTTGATTTCGATCCCCTGGAGTTGTA
>CBDUOW010000207.1:0-3591 GCA_965368945.1 uncultured Gammaproteobacteria bacterium | reverse complement strand
CGATTGGCAAAGACAAGCTTGATGCCCGGGTGATGGAAGCCATGCGCAAGGTGCCTCGGCACGAGTTTGTCCCCGCCGGCAGTCAGATGCTGGCTTATAGCAACGGCCCGCTTTCGATTGGCCACGGTCAGACCATTTCCCAGCCGTATATTGTCGCCTTGATGACCGATCTGCTTGAGCCACAAGCCAAAGATACTATCCTCGAAATCGGCACCGGCTCCGGTTATCAATCCGCCATCCTGGCCTGCCTTGTAAAACAGGTTCATACCACGGAAAACGTCAGCCCACTCATTACCCCTGCCCGGGAACGCCTGCAGCGTCTGGGCTATAGCAATGTTGAAGTACATGAATGTGATGGCTACTTTGGTTTACCTGAACTGGCACCTTTTGATGCCATCATCATCACCGCCGCTGCGCCGCATGTGCCAGCGCCCTTGCTGGAACAACTCAAACCCGGCGGACGGCTGGTCATCCCCGTAGGCCATGAATATTACGCCCAGGAATTACTCGTCATTCAAAAACATGAAAATGGCCAATTTTCCGAGCGCAAGGTTCTCGATGTAGTGTTTGTACCTTTAACCGGCAGCGGCCATCACCTGGCGGCCGAGGATATCGATTAGCGTCTCGCTGCCGGTATGCAACTTGACCTGTTACCTTTCGAACAATGCTAAAGCTTGATGGCTCACAGGGTGAAGGGGGTGGGCAAATCCTGCGCACCGCGCTGGCCCTGTCCATGTGTCTGGGAAAAGCCTTTCATATTTACAATATCCGCGCCACACGAGAAAAACCAGGACTCCAGCCACAACACCTGGCGGCCGTGAAAGCCGCTGCCAGTATTGCGCACGCCGAAGTCAAAGGAGCGGAGCCGGGTTCGCAGACACTCAGCTTTATTCCGCAGACTGTTGAAGGTGGTGAGTATCGTTTTGCTATCGGTACTGCCGGCAGTACCACGCTGCTGTTTCAAACCCTGTTACCGGCACTGATGCGTGCCCGCCATACATCCCGCGTCATCCTGGAAGGCGGTACCCATAATCCCATGGCCCCGCCGTTTGAGTTTCTGAACCATGCCTTCCTGCCGTTGATTAACCGCATGGGACCCACCGTCAAGGCCAGACTTATCCGGCCGGGCTATGTTCCGGCGGGTGGCGGTGAACTGGACATCACCATTCAACCGGTAAACCACTTGCGTCCACTGCATATTCTGCAACCTGGCAAGCTTATGGAAACACGCGCCGAAGTCTTGTTATCCCATTTGCCGGCACATATTGCTCAACGGGAACTCGCTGTGATTGCGGAATCACTCCGCTTGCCAGATTCGTGTCTACACGTTCATCTCGATTCCATGGCAATCGGCCCAGGTAACTGTGTCAGTGTCATCATTACAGCAGAAGCGATTACCGAAGTGTTCACCGCACTTGGTAAACGCGGACTCCCCGCTGAGCGAGTTGCTGCCCTGGTGGTGCAAGAGGTACGTGATTACCTGGCCAGCGAAGTACCGGTTGGCCGCTATCTGGCCGATCAACTCTTGTTACCGCTGGCCCTGGCTGGCAGTGGCGCTTTTGTAACCGGACCACCAAGTCTGCATACCACGACCAATATGGCTGTCATCGCACAATTCACCCAAGAGCCATTTACGCGGGAACAGATTACTCCCACATCCTGGTGTATCGAACTGGCTTGAACAGGAGATCGAGCTACGGTGTCCACTGCATAGCCTCAGACTTGGTACAATGCGGCGCTATGTTAACTATCACCAACCTTTCTTTGCGCCGCGGCCCCCGGCTGCTGTTTGAGCATGCCAGCTTTACCATTTATGCAGGTAACAAGGTTGGCATCACCGGTGCCAACGGCTGCGGCAAATCCAGCCTGTTTTCGCTGATTCGCGGCGAACTGCATGCGGATAGTGGCGACCTAAAATTTCCGCGCAACAGCATTATTGCCCATGTGGCTCAGGAAATGCCGGCTGTAGACAAGCCGGCTATCGACTACGTGCTGGATGGTGATAATGGTTTACGCGTCCTGCAAGCACAATTAAGAACTGCCGAACATAACAATGACGGCAAGCTACAGGCGCAGATATTGAACGAGCTGGAATCGATTGATGCCTATACGGCTAATTCACGCGCAGCACGCCTGATGAATGGTTTGGGGTTTACTACACCACAACTACAACAGGCGGTGCATACATTCTCCGGTGGCTGGCGCATGCGGCTAAACCTGGCCCAGGCACTCATGTGCCGTTCCGATATCCTGCTATTGGATGAGCCAACAAACCACCTGGACCTGGACGCAGTTATCTGGCTTGAAAATTGGCTGCAACGCTATAACGGTACCCTGCTGTTAATCTCCCATGATCGGGATTTCCTGGATCGTATCGTTAATTATATTGCCCATACCGAGCAACAGCGCATCACGCTGTACACGGGTAACTACAGTACTTTCGAAAGACAACGTTCAGAGCAACTGGCACAACAACAGACTTCACATGAAAAACAACAGCGTGAAATGGCACACATGCGCGCTTATGTAGATCGCTTTCGCGCCAAAGCAACCAAGGCGCGTCAGGCACAAAGTCGCATTAAAGCGCTGGAAAAGATGACCCTCATAGCGCCCGCCCATGTAGACTCACCGTTTCACTTCAGCTTTCCGGCACCTGAGAAATTGCCCAAACCTTTGCTGCAACTGGACGATGCCGCCGTCGGTTATAGCGAACAGCCTTTACTTACAGATCTCAACCTCAGTCTTTCACCCGGCGATCGTATTGGGCTGCTTGGCCCCAATGGCGCAGGTAAATCCACCCTGATTAAATTACTGGCAGGAGCCCTGTTTCCCATTCGTGGCAAACGCGAACCCGCCCGTTATCTGCAGTTGGGTTATTTTGCCCAGCACCAACTGGAGCAGTTGCGCGCTGACGAATCCCCGCTGGCCCATCTACAGCGTCTGGACGATAAAGCCGGTGAATCATTGCTACGTGACTATCTTGGTGGCTTTGGTTTTCACGGTAACCGGGCGCTTGAGGTCGTTGCTCCCTTCTCAGGCGGAGAAAAGGCACGGCTGGTCCTGGCGCTACTGGTGTACCAAAAACCGAACCTGCTGTTACTCGACGAACCCACCAACCACCTTGATCTGGAAATGCGCCTCGCCTTAAGTACCGCCCTGCTGGACTACGAGGGTGCAATGGTCATCATTTCTCATGATCGACACCTGCTTCGTACCGTCACAGACCAGTTTTACCTGGTCCATGCCGGGCGACTCGCGCCGTTCGACGGTGATCTGGAGGATTACCGGCAGTATCTGCAGCAAGATACAAAGCAGCAACTCAAGGCGACTGACTCTCCTCCAACCGAACATACCGCCGCTGCCCGCAAGCGCCAGCGACGTGAAGACGCCGAAAAACGCCAGCAACTGCAACCCCTCCGCAAGGAAATCCAGCAACTCGAGAAGACCCTGGCGTCACTCGAAAGTCATATGAGCGATCTGGAAGCACAACTGACTGATCCCGCAATCTATGAGGAATTCAACAAAGCACGCCTCAAGCAACTGCTCACACAACAAGCAGATATCCAGAGACAGATCAATCAAACTGAAGAA
>CBDUOW010000206.1:0-3594 GCA_965368945.1 uncultured Gammaproteobacteria bacterium | reverse complement strand
TGGTGTTCTCAGCGTGGGACGCCAAGCCAAACGTGCCCCCTGGAATCAACTTGTGGCGTGGGAAACGGGACGCCGGCTACGACCGCCGCTATAATGTGCGCTCTTTAATTTATATAGCTAGAGCAGGCAATAGATTGAGCCCGAAAACCCACAAACCCGATGTCTCGACTTTTCAGGGACTGATCCTGGCCCTTCAGCAATACTGGGCTGAACGCGGCTGTGTCATCATGCAACCCTACGATATGGAAATGGGTGCCGGCACGTTTCACACCGCGACTTACATTCGCTCGATCGGACCCGAGCCCTGGGCCGCCGCCTATGTGCAACCGACTCGCCGACCCACTGATGGCCGTTACGGAGAGAATCCTAATCGTTTGCAGCACTATTACCAGTTCCAGGTCGTAATCAAACCTTCGCCACTGGATATTCAGGAGCTTTATCTGGATTCGCTTAAAATGCTGGGCATTGATCCATTGGTGCACGACATTCGCTTTGTCGAGGATAACTGGGAATCACCTACTTTGGGCGCCTGGGGGTTGGGCTGGGAAGTCTGGTTAAACGGCATGGAAGTCACCCAGTTTACTTATTTTCAACAAGTCGGCGGGCTGGACTGCCGGCCCGTTACTGGCGAAATCACCTATGGCCTCGAACGTATCGCCATGTATCTGCAGGGCGTGGAAAGCTTGTTTGATCTTGTCTGGGCCGATGGACCGCTCGGTCGTATCACTTATGGCGATGTTTATCACCAGAATGAAGTGGAGCAATCAGCCTATAACTTCGAACATGCCGACGTGGACTTTCTGTTCAAGCTATTCGATCACTGTGAAGCCGAAAGCCAGAAACTGATCGAGGCTCAACTGCCATTACCTGCCTATGAACAGGTGTTAAAAGCGTCCCATGCCTTTAATCTGCTTGATGCCCGCCATGCCATATCAGTCACCGAGCGACAGCGCTTTATTCTGCGGGTTCGCAACCTGGCCCGCGCAGTGGCGGAAGCATATTATGCCTCGCGTGAAGCGCTTGGTTTTCCCATGCTGCAAGCTACCAGCAAGGAGGCCGCGTCATGAGCCAGGACCTCCTGATTGAAATCGGCACCGAGGAATTACCCCCCAAGGCCCTGAAGAAGTTGTCATTGGCCTTTCTCGGCGGTGTCAAAACCGGTTTGGAAAAAGCAGGATTAGAGTTCGCAACCATTCAGCCTTTTGCTTCACCCCGTCGACTCGCATTACTCATTAACGAACTGGCCGAGCACACGCCGGACAAGGTCGTCGAACGTCGCGGCCCGGCACTCCAGGCCGCTTTCGGGGATGACGGTTGCCCCACCCAGGCAGCCATTGGTTTTGCCCGTTCTTGTGGGGTCGAGGTTGAGGACCTTGCAAAACTGGAGTCGGAAAAAGGCAGCTGGTTAATCTACAAAATCCAGCAACAAGGGCAGGCGACGCCTCTGCTGATCCCCGATATCGTCACCACTGCCCTGGAGGCGCTGCCCATTCCAAAGCGTATGCGCTGGGGAAATCTGGACGCCCAGTTTGTTCGGCCGGTTCACTGGGCCGTGTTGTTATTTGGAAATGACATTATCGAAACCGAAATTCTTAGCGTCAGGACGGGGCGTACCACCTATGGTCATCGGTTCCATCATCCCGGGCCGATAGAAATTCCCGCACCGTCCGAATACGAAGTCCTGTTGGAAAGCGAGGGCAAGGTCATCGCTGATTTTGATCGCCGCGCCACTACAGTACGCGCCCAGGTTGTATCCAAAGCCATGGGGCTCAAAGGACAGGCCGTGATCGATCCTGCCTTGCTGGAAGAAGTGACCGCCATGGTTGAATGGCCCGTAGCCATTGCCGGTCAGTTTGAACAACATTTTCTCGTCGTGCCGCAGGAAGCCCTGATCTCCACCATGTCCGCCAATCAAAAATATTTTCACCTGGTGGATCAACAAAATAAGCTTCTGCCGTACTTTATCACCGTCAGCAATATTGAAAGCCGCGATGAAGCCAAGGTTCAGGCTGGTAATGAACGTGTCATACGCCCACGCTTTGCTGATGCTGAATTTTTCTGGAACCAGGATCGTAAACGACGCCTCGACTCTCGCCTGAATGATCTCAAGACCGTTGTGTTTCAACACAAACTCGGCAGCATGTTTGACAAGACCCAACGGGTCGCCAAACTGTCGGGCAGTATTGCCAAACAAGTAAAGGCGGAAAGTTCATTGGCGGTTCGCGCCGCCGAATTAAGCAAGTGCGACCTGATGACCGAAATGGTCGGCGAGTTCCCCAACCTGCAAGGCATCATGGGGCGTTACTATGCTGAACATGATGGTGAAGATAAGGCCGTGGTCGAAGCAATTGACCAGCACTATCGTCCACGCTTTGCCGGTGATGCGCTGCCAGAAGGGGTGATCAGTCAAACGGTGGCGCTGGCTGATCGACTTGATACCCTGGTGGGTATTTTCGCCATCGGCCAATTACCCACGGGTGACAAAGATCCTTATGCCTTACGTCGGGCAGCCCTCGGCGTATTGCGCATCATGATCGAAAACCAAATCGATCTGGATCTGCAGCAATTATTAACTCTGGCTGCGCAACAGTTTGACACTAAAATCAAGGCCGACAAGGCCGTCGAGCCGGTCATGGAATATATATTCGATCGTCTACGGGCATATTACCAGGAACAGGGTATTCGTCCCGATGTGCTTGATGCGGTTACCGCACTCAAACCGGCGCGACCTGTCGATATTAACAAACGCATCCATGCCGTTAACAGTTTCCGCAAGTTACCGGAAGCTGAAAGTCTTGCGGCAGCCAATAAACGTAGCGGTAACATCTTAAAGAAAGTGAAGGGTAAATTGCCGAAAAAGATTAAAACCAGTCTGCTGGCGGAAGAGGCGGAACAAAAGCTTTACCAGGCACTCACTCAATTAACTGAATCGGTTGATCCGTTGTTGGCCAGTAGTGATTACGAACCGGCGTTACAACTGCTTGCCGGCCTGCGTGAACCGGTGGACACTTTTTTTGATGACGTCATGGTCATGGTGGATGATATAAAACTGCGCGATAACCGCGTCGCGCTATTGAATCAACTGCACGGCTTGTTTTTGCAAGTTGCCGACATTTCCCGCTTGCAGAATTAAATCCCCTGGCCAGATTTGTTTGTGCGCGCCTAATACAACAGGAATTCACTCAATATGAACCATGATTCTTATCAAGTCATGCTGGACGCCGTCCAGGCCTTCCATGACAAGCACGACTTCAAACGTACCGGAGGTGAAGAACTGACCTATCGCGTTGCGCTGATGGCGGAGGAACTGGGTGAGATTTCATCCTGTGTAACCAAAGGCAAGGATAACGCTGAGTTGGCAGAAGAGGTCGCCGATTTATTTATCCTGCTCATCGGCACTGCCATTGCCGCTGATTTTGATTTGAACAGTGCCTTCTGGGACAAAATGGACAAAATCATGCAACGGGATTCCAAAATGGTTAACGGCAGAATCCGCGTTTCCGAGTTTCGGGATTAGCGCTCGCCTAAAACACCAACTATTCATGCAGCAGATTGCCTTATCATGAAACTTATTATTCTGGACCGGGACGGCGT
>CBDUOW010000205.1:0-3595 GCA_965368945.1 uncultured Gammaproteobacteria bacterium | reverse complement strand
AAAAGCAACTTGGGTCGTTCCCGCTTGATCTCGGCCGGTAGCATGGCAAGCCATTGATCAACCACATACCACCGGTCAGCGACAAATTCCTCGTCTCGGTTTGCCTCAACAATTTCGGCCGCGCGCACGACATCCGCCGCTGCCAGTGCGTGCTCGATGGCTTCCGTGAATAACCCCTGCGACTCAAACCAACCACTGGCCCGCAAGTGCAGTGCGGCAATTTCACCCGGCGCCAGCTGTCGCGACAGTTCACGCCGTAAAAACTCCTGAAACAGATGATGAAAACGGAACCACTCACCCGGGGCATCCAGCGGGATGGTGAAGAGATTGCCACCCAACACCGCTTTGACGAACTCGCTGCCATCGAAGCCGGACGCTTCGATAGCGCCTTCCTCAATACACACCGCATCACACAACAGCGCACAAAAGCGGTCGAGAATAGCGATCTTCAACAACCAGTTGCGCAATGGCTGCTGCAACCCGGCAATCACCTCCTGGATGATGTACTCCTGGGTCTGTTGCAGACCACCATGCAGATGCTTCAGGAATCCTTCTGGGTCTTTGCTCTGCCGCACTGCCAGCGACACCAGGCGCAGGCCCACCGCCCAGCCTTCCAGTTCCCGATCCAGAATAGCGATTGCATCGTTACTCGCGGTGAATTCTGCCGCGCCCTGCAGCATGGCCCGGGCCTCCGCCGTATCAAACCGTAGATCTTGCATACGCAGCTCATTGACCTGGCCCCCGGCACGCAGTGCTACCAGCGACAGTGCCGGATCGCGCCGGGTCATGATTACCAGGTGCAATGGTATGGGTGGGTGATCGAGTAATAATTGCAGCAGCTCATTGACAGGAGACTGAACATCAATCAGGTGATAGTCATCGATCACCAGAATGAATGGTTGATCGAATACGTCCAGTTCGTTGGAAATACTTGACACCAGGGCAGGTACCGTTGGCAACTGCGATGCTTTGGCCAGATCCAGAATCTCCTCACACGCGTGCGTAAATATGCTCTGCACTGCGGCGACAAAATAAAACAGAAACTGACGCAGGTCGCTGTCATCCTTATCCAGTGAAAGCCAGGCGGATGGCCAATCGCAGTGCTCCAGCCAATTACTGATCAAGACACTTTTACCATAACCCGCGGGAGCCGCGATCAATGTCAAAGGCTTGACCCGCCCGGAGTCAAGCCGCTCCAGCAATCGCGGGCGCGAAACCAGATCAGGCGGTATGGCCGGTCGATGCAGCTTGGTCTGCAGGATTGGCAAGGCGGTGGCAACTTCGCTGTCTGCTGTTTGCAGTAGTGCTGCATCGGACTCGTGGTAGCCGGCGACTACCGTACCCAAAATTGGCGCACTGAGGAAAGCTTCGCCACGCAACACAGCGTGCATGGCTTGTATCAGTTCCTCCGGCACGCTGTCTTTCAGCACGTAACCCGCAGCGCCCGCTTTCAGCATGTCTTCTACAAAACGTTTTTCCGCGTGAATGGATAAGGCGATCACCCGCGTGTCGGGTACGTCGGCCATGATACGACGGGTTGCCTCAATGCCGTTCATATCTGGCATCGTGACATCCATGACAACAATGTTGGGTGACAGCGCTCTGACCTGCTCGATAGCTTCTTCGCCGTTGCTCGCCTCCCCAACTACGATGAGGTTATCCTCACTTTCAAGCAGGGTACGCAACCCCTTGCGCATCAGTGGATGATCATCCGCCAACAGTACCGTTACCGCCTGAGACCTGGTTAGTGGCATCTGCATCGGCTAGTCAAGCTCGATCGGTGCCGTTAGGGTCGCCACCACTCCCTTGCCAGGGCGACCTTCGATTACCAGAGAACCACCAAGATCACTCATACTTTCCTCGATGCTGAAAAGACCAAAACCTTTTATATCAGACGTGCCTGTAGCACGCCCGGTATCAGTAAACCCCACCCCATCGTCCTCGACAACGATCGTAACAGCATTACCCTCGCAGTGTATGCTAACAGTAACCTGGCTTGCCTTGGCATGCTTCACCACATTTATCAACAGCTCGCGCACACAGCGAAACAGGATGGCCTTGACGTCTTCACTGAGCGATTTCGGCTTGCCGTCAATGCTGAACCGCGTTTGCAATCCATAGCGTTCTTCAATTTCCTCACTGAGCCATTCAGCAATAGCTGCTGAAAGACCCAGTTCATTCAAGGTTGGAAAGCTGATATCTGAAATGATATTCCGCGTATCCTGTATAGCCGCACGCAAAGACTCCGACACGTCATCAAGGATAGAGTCGACCTTTCGACCGGCTGTTTCTTTCCTGGCCGCGGCCAACTGCAGGCGCATGACTGCGAGAGACTGTCCAATATGGTCGTGAAGTTCCATGGCAATCTTACGTCTCTCCCGCTCCTCGGCACGCGCCAACTCGGCGGCCAGCTCTCTCAGCCTGTGTTGATAATCGAGAATTGCCTGTTCGGCCTGTTTGCGCTCACTGATGTCCTGAATAACGGAGACAAACCACTTTTCTTGTCTGGCATGATCCTTGATCAGAGAAACGGTCAGATTGACCCACACAAGTTTGCCATCTGGGTGAGAGTAGCGTTTTTCCAGGGAATATGTTGTTATCTCTTCATTTAGCAGTTGCTGCATCAATTCAAGGTCGGTGTCGAGATCATCCGGGTAAGTGATGTCCTGAAAAGTCTGCTGCAACATCTCATATTCCGAGTACCCCGCTATCTCGCAGAATTTCCTGTTGACACGGAGGAATTGTCCATCGGGGGCAACATGCGCAATCCCCACCGCCGCCTGCTCGAAGGTGGAACGAAAACGTACTTCGCTCTCCCGCAACGCTTGTTCCGCGCTTCTGTGCGTCTTTTTATCCACAATCATACTGGCAATAACTCCGGCTTGAAGAGTGGCGTATTAGATTAAACCCACCTGGAACGTATAGGATTAAGGAATATTGAACCACCATAACAGGATGCCAGTCCAGATTATATCGAATCTTACTTTCCAATCAGAAATAAAGATTTGAACGACAAAGATCGATACCTTTGGGAAGGAGCGCAAGCTTATGGTTGGTTATGGCCACCTGAATTAGATATTTTAAGTGCTTATCGACATGTTCGACATGGTTTTGCACACAATAGCGATGGCACTCGAGCCGATGGAAACAGAGCATCATTTGATCGCGTGATGAAAAGCGATCATAAACTTCCTTGTATTTCTACTAATGGAGACAGAATTGTTGTTGACTCTGATGCATTAATTACATGGCAAACGAAATACATGCAATCATTGCCAATGTTATTAGTAGGATGAATTCATCACCACTATTCGAAGCTAAACAATCACAATGAGAATTAAATTTATGCCTAACAAGCGCATTAATTCGTTCGCTATCGCTCACTGGGACCGCCATAAATCGGCGGCCTATTATGCCAGTCGTTAAATAACTGCTGCTGGCCGTATGCTGGCATTCGATATAAAAATCAATCTGCGTAAAACGCAACATTAATGTTCGTAGCGTGGAAAAAGTGTGGCGGCAATAAATGCCGCCGCAACTATATGAAATGGTGGGTCGTATAGGATTCGAACCTATGACCAATTGGTTAAAAGCC
>CBDUOW010000204.1:0-3610 GCA_965368945.1 uncultured Gammaproteobacteria bacterium | reverse complement strand
GCTGAACAGCAAGCTGGTGATAAAAATGCGATAAGTCTTCATAGTCTTTCCGGTTTTGTCATTATGGTTCGGGGTCAACTGCAACCATGCTACTTTACCGTAGAATGCGTTAGCGTAGCGCGACTTCACACCCAGAACAATGAGTATGGTATATATAATATTTGGTATTTCAGCAAAAAATAGCAAATATTTCAATAGGTTGCGCTTAAATAATCTAATGAAGACGCTAAATTCACCAAGTGTCAGGTCTAAGGTTCTGATCGAACAAACTCATGGCCTTAGAGTAAAGGCCATTCAGTGGTCCTGGTAGTGCATTTAAGTCCATAGACTGATTATAATAAGTGATTTCGTGTCTCGGGCGTATGTCTGCCTGAGGCATGGGGTTAATTAACCTGGCCCAACATTTAATTTTCGGGAGCAAATTGGCGTGAAACTGAGTGGTGCTGAAATCGTTGTCCAGTTCCTGCAGGACGAGGGCGTTGAATACGTCTTTGGTTATCCCGGTGGGGCAGTCCTGCATATCTATGATGCTATTTTCAGGCAGGACGCAGTGCGCCATATCCTCGTGCGCCATGAACAAGGCGCTGTCCATGCGGCTGATGGCTATGCCCGTGCTATCGGTAAACCTGGCGTGGCATTAGTGACCTCGGGTCCAGGTGCGACGAATGCGATCACCGGGATTGCAACAGCCTACATGGATTCGATTCCCCTGGTGGTATTGACCGGCCAGGTTGCGACACCTTTTATCGGTAGTGATGCCTTCCAGGAAGTTGACTCCGTCGGTATCAGTCGCCCCTGTGTTAAGCACAATTTTCTGGTCAAAGACCTGAATGACATGATCCCGACACTTAAGAAGGCCTTTTATATTGCGACTACCGGTCGGCCAGGTCCGGTGGTGGTAGATATTCCCAAGGATGTCACCGATCCCAATATCAAGATTCCCTATGAATATCCGGAATCCATTGAAATGCGCTCCTACAATCCGACTGTAAAGGGGCACACGGGCCAGATCAATCGCGCTGTAGATATGATCCTGTCCGCTAAACGGCCGATGATTTACTCCGGTGGCGGTGTTGTTTTAAGTGATGCTTCCGAAGACCTGGTGGCCTTTACCCGTAACCTGGGATACCCCATCACCTCAACCCTGATGGGCCTGGGCGCCTTTCCGGCGTCTGACAAGCAATTTACCGGTATGTTGGGTATGCACGGTACCTATGAATCGAACATGGCGATGCATGAATGTGACGTGTTGATTGCCATTGGCGCTCGATTTGACGATCGTGTCACAGGTGATATTAAACAGTTCTGCCCCGAGGCACAGATTGTCCACATAGATATTGACCCGTCTTCGATTTCGAAGAACGTCAGGGTTGATATCCCAATCGTGGGTGATATCAAACACGTGTTACGTGATATGCATAAAGTCATCAAGGCCAGCAAGAAATCACCGAATGAAGCTGCTTTGAAAAAGTGGTGGAGCCAGATTGATAAATGGCGGGCGAAAGATTGTTTGCGTTATGACCGCAACAGCGCCCTGATTAAACCGCAGTTCGTGATCGAAAAATTACATGAAGTAACCGCTGGCGATGCGTTTGTCACATCCGATGTGGGTCAGCATCAGATGTTTGCTGCCCAGTTCTATCCGTTTGATAAACCCCGCCGCTGGATTAACTCAGGCGGACTCGGCACCATGGGCTTTGGTTTACCTGCGGCCATGGGGGTACAACTGGCGCACAAGGATGCCACCGTCGCTTGTGTGACGGGCGAGGCGAGTATCCAGATGTGTATTCAGGAACTGTCCACTGCAATGCAGTACATGTTGCCGATCAAGATCATTAATCTCAATAATGGTTACATGGGAATGGTGCGGCAGTGGCAGGAACTTTTCTATGAAAGTCGCTATTCCCATTCCTACCTGGATGCGTTGCCGGATTTTGTCAAACTGGCTGAAAGTTACGGTCATGTAGGGATGCGAATTGAAAAGCCTGAGGATGTAGAAGGGGCAATGAAAGAAGCCTTTGCCATGAAAGATCGTTTGGTATTCATGGACTTCATCATAGATAAAACTGAAAACGTTTATCCGATGATTGCAGCTGGCAAGGGTCACCATGAAATGCACCTGTCACCAGAGAGGGAACTGGCATGATGCGGCATATCATTTCATTGTTAATGGAAAATGAGTCCGGTGCCCTGTCACGCGTGGCTGGATTGTTTTCCGCGCGCGGTTATAACATTGAGTCCCTGACCGTTGCGCCAACTGAGGACCCGTCTCTCTCACGTATGACGATTGTGACCCGGGGTTCAGAAGAAATCATCGAACAAATTACCAAGCAACTTAACAAGTTGGTCGATGTGGTGAAGCTCGCGGATATTACCGAAGGTGGGCACCTTGAACGTGAACTGATGCTGATTAAAGTCCGGGCCGATAGTCAAACCCAACGTGATGAAACCAAGCGCGTAACGGATATTTTCCGTGGCAATATTCTGGATGTCAGCGATGACACCTATACGATTGAACTGACCGGCTCAGGTGACAAGCTTGATGCCTTTATCAATGCCCTGAATACCAAGTGCATTATTGAGACAGTACGCTCCGGTGCAACCGGTATTTCACGGGGCGCACGTGCGCTGCACGCCTAACAATTTTCTATTACCAGACTCCAAGCAAGCACAGGAAACCATTAATGAAAATTTACTACGATAAAGATTGCGATTTATCCGTCATTAAAGGCATGAAAGTAACCATTGTTGGTTACGGTTCTCAAGGTCATGCTCACGCCAATAACCTGAAAGATTCGGGTGTGGCTGTTACCGTAGGCTTACGTGAGGGTTCAGCTTCCGCTGCCAAGGCGGAAAAAGCCGGCCTGACCGTGAAAAATGTTCCTGATGCAGTGTCAGGTGCAGACCTGGTAATGATCCTGACGCCGGATGAATTCCAGTCGCAGTTATATAAGGCGGAAGTTGAGCCTAACCTCAAACAGGGTGCTGTATTGGCTTTTGCCCATGGCTTTAGTATTCACTACAACCAGATCGTGCCGCGGGCCGATCTCGACGTCATCATGATTGCCCCCAAGGCACCGGGTCATACGGTACGTAACGAGTTTGTGAAAGGCGGTGGCATCCCGGATTTGATCGCTATATTCCAGGATGCTTCAGGTAAGGCGAAGGATATTGCGCTGTCTTATGCCTCCGGCGTTGGTGGTGGTCGTACCGGCATTATAGAGACAACATTCAAGGACGAAACCGAAACCGATCTGTTTGGTGAGCAGGCAGTCCTGTGTGGTGGTGCGGTAGAATTGGTGAAGGCCGGATTTGAGACCCTGGTTGAAGCCGGTTATGCGCCCGAGATGGCGTATTTTGAATGTCTGCATGAGCTGAAGCTGATTGTCGACCTGATGTACGAAGGCGGCATTGCCAACATGAACTATTCCATCTCGAATAATGCCGAGTATGGTGAATACGTGACGGGCCCGCAGATCATCAATGACGAAAGTCGTTGGGCCATGCGGGAAGCCTTACACAACATCCAGACCGGCGAGTATGCCAAGCGTTTCATCCTTGAAGGGCAGACCAATTACCCGGAAATGACTGCCATGCGTCGTTTGAACGC
>CBDUOW010000203.1:0-3614 GCA_965368945.1 uncultured Gammaproteobacteria bacterium | reverse complement strand
ATTGTTCCTTGCGTCGATAGGTAATAATCGCCGGGATAATACTGATCAGCAGAATCACCAGGATAACCACCACCGGCCAGAATATTGGTCTGTTCCAGGCGCGGCGCTGCTGTTCACGCAGTTGCGGATCAATGCGTTTGTACATCAGGGTATTGTGTGCCATCAGGTTAAGTTTAACGTTCCCATACCAGTTGTGATGCAGTACAAATTGTTTGGGATGAAAGCCCCACAACCAGGGGGCATCGCGACGCGCAATGGCCACCAGTTGTTGAATGATGTCAAAACGTTGTGGCGAGTTCTCCATGTTCTTCATGGTATTGAACAGCCGGTTAAAGTCGGCGTTATCGTAATTGGCCGCATTTTCCCCGCCATGCTTGACCTTGCCGTTGGGGCCATAGAGAAGAAATAAAAAGTTTTCCGGATCCGGGTAATCAGCGTTCCAACCCCACTGGAACAACTGGGCATTACCCTTGCGCATTTTTTCCTGGAAACGGTTGTAGTCAGTATTGCGAACGACCAGTTCCAGATCGATCTTGCGAAACTGCTTGCGCAGCCAGTCAAAATTGGCCTTGTCCTCCGGTCCACCACCCGTGACATCAAGATGAATCAACAAGGGTTTACCCGTGTCAGCATCTCGTCCGTTGGGATATCCCGCTTTTGCCAATAAGCGTTTCGCTTCGCTGATGGATTTACGCTGCGCACGTCCATCCCGCCATTCATACACATAGGGGTTGATACCTGCCTGACCTTCGATGTGACCAAATATCCCTGGTGGGATCACACCCTGCGCCGCGATACCCCGCCCATTGGCAAATATGGAAATATAATCCTCATAGTCCACCGCGATCGAGATCGCACGCCGCAACAAACGGGCTCGTTCACTGTCACCGCCGACCACCGGATCCAGCATATTGAACCCCATATAAAAGCTAGAGGTCTGAACTGCGGTCTCCAGTTGAATATTCTTCTCCTGCATTAACGGCGTCAGCACCGCCTCACCCTGGCTGCCAAACTGAATCGCCTGATCAAAACTGTCGGAACTCACCCCGGAGACATCGTAATAGCCCTGCAGAAACTTGTTCCAATAGGGGATGTTTTCCTTCTCCAGGCTATAGACCACTTTATCGATGAACGGCAGGGCTTCACCGGCATCGCGCAACAATCCTTTTTGTGCATCGCCGGGGTCGCCCTCAGCCGGATATTGCTGCGCATGAAAATTGGGATTGCGCTCCAGAATCATTTGCCGGTTGGGATTGTTCATACTCAACATGTAAGCACCCGTGCCCACCGGGTACCAGTCGAGGCTGATATTGCGTTCCTGCAGACCGGGTTGGGCGTAAAATTGCTCCGCCTCCCACGGCATGGGGGCAAAAAACGGCATCGCCAACCAGTAGCGCAACTGCGGGTACTTGCCGCGAATCTTGATGCGGTAGGTGTATTTGTCGACCAGCTCAACCCCTTCCAGATCGAACTGGCGTAAGTCCAGCCACCTGGCGGACGGGTCCCGCTGAATTTGTTTAGCATCGGCCTCGGCCAATGAAGCGGCATACTCCTTGAGACCAACGATATAGTCGCTCATCAGGCCCTGTATCGGTGAATGCAAGCGCGGATGCGCCAGACGTTTGATCTGATAAACATAGTCGGCGGCAACCAGTTCCCGGGTCCCGCTATGGGTAAAATCAGCGAGATCATATACTCCCGCCAGCTCCGCCTCGCTCAAATGCTGGTAATGCAATGCGCCTTGTTCATTGCGGGCGAAGGCGGGATGCGGCTGATAGCGAATCCCGGGGCGGATTTGAATTTCATACACACTGTAGGCAACCTTCTCGCCCGGGGCGTCCGGCGGTAACACCCGCCCTGCCGCATCAAGATAACTGACCTGGGGCATTTGCGTCGCTGTCAGAGGGATTAATTCATAGGGACGTTTCAGATAATGGTATTGCAGCGGTGGTTCATAGATCTGACCGATAAATGCATACTCATTGGAACTGTAGGAGCGCACCGGGTCCAGGTGCTTGGGTCGACTACTGAAAGAGGAATAAAGGATGTTCTCACCCTGCTGGGAAACGGGATAAGGATTATTCCACTCCGAGCTTTTGCAGCCACTCAGCAGCAAACCGCACAAAAGGACAAGGCCTGACAGCCATGTCAAATGTCTTGTTTCCCGCCTAACCAATCGCAATTGTAATAGCAACCCCGCCAACCCCTTTTCGCAAACAGGTTTTTACGTTATGGTACGCAAAGTTTTCATGGCTGCAGCATAAACGATGACAGTATCACTCTACAACGGCAGCCATCACCATACTCAAAATTGCACTAACAAAGGATAGTCACATGGGTTTCCTGCAAGGCAAACGCGCATTGATAGTCGGACTCGCGAGTAACCGTTCCATCGCATGGGGCATTGCCCAGGCAATGCATCGGGAGGGCGCCGAACTCGCCTTTACCTACCAGAACGAAAAACTGGAAGGCCGTGTCGCTAAAATGGCGGCCGAACTGGATTCCGAAATTATCGTTCCCTGTGACGTCAGCAGTGACGAGGAGATTGCGACCGTCTTCGACAAGCTCGACAATTTCTGGGACGGTCTCGACATCATCGTCCATTCTGTGGCGTTTGCACCGCGCAATGAGCTGGAAGGTGATTATCTGGACAGTGTCACACGGGACGGATTCCGGCTGGCCCACGAAATTTCCTCCTACAGTTTCGCCGCCATTGCCAAAGCCGGCCGGAACATGATGGAGGGTCGTAATGGCGCCCTGCTGACCCTCAGTTACCTGGGCGCGGAACGGGCCATGCCCAACTACAACGTCATGGGGCTGGCCAAGGCAAGCCTCGAAGCCAACGTCCGCTATATGGCGCAGAGCCTGGGGCCTGACGGTATTCGGGTGAATGCCATCTCCGCTGGCCCCATCAAGACCCTCGCGGCCGCGGGGATCAGTAATTTCCGCAAAATGCTGGATGAAGTGCAAAAAACAGCCCCTCTGCGCCGCAACGTCACCATTGAACAGGTGGGTAATGCCGCTGCCTTCCTCTGCTCCGACCTCGCCTCCGGTATCACCGGTGAACTGACCTACGTGGATTCCGGTTATAACATGATCGGCATGCGACCCCTGGATAGCGATTAACCCACAAACCTGTCAAACCAAAAGCCCCGCAGAAGCGGGGCTTTTTTATTACGCCATTAAATCGGATTCAGGACTTCGAGCGCCTGACCGAGATATGCATGCCAACAAAACTGGCGACCAGAATCGCGATGTAAAACTGCCCGAACAGGGCCTCGAGAAACGCCAGGGTACGGGCGATGGGCGTCACCGGTGTGATATCACCATAGCCGAGGGTGGAGAGCGTGACATAGCTGTAATACAACAAGTCGGTAAATCTGCTTTTACCAATTTCGGCATCAACGCCGCTAAATGCGCCCGGATGAATGACGGATTCGAAAAAATAAAAAATGCTCCAACATATTCCCACCAGAATGTAGACACAGATCGATCCCATTATCATATTTAAATCAATCTGTTCGCCCGTAAACAGAGCTTCAAATGCCAACATGGTAGTAAACAGGTAAAACAACAAGGCAACAGCCAAGTTCACATAAAGTGCCCATTCATGC
>CBDUOW010000202.1:0-3615 GCA_965368945.1 uncultured Gammaproteobacteria bacterium | reverse complement strand
GCATAGCCTCGTCCAGTTGCACCCCCTGCTTGTCGGCATACTCTCGCACTTCCTGAGTGATCTTCATGGAACAGAAGTTAGGACCACACATGGAACAGAAGTGCGCCACCTTGTGCGCCTGCTTCGGCATCGTTTCATCGTGGTATTCGCGCGCGCGATCCGGATCCAGTCCAAGGTTGAACTGATCTTCCCAGCGGAATTCAAATCGCGCCTTGGACATAGCGTTGTCACGAATCTGTGCACCTGGATGGCCTTTGGCCAGATCGGCCGCATGCGCAGCAAGCTTGTAAGTAATAATGCCTTCTTTCACGTCGTCGCGGTTAGGCAGACCCAGATGTTCTTTCGGGGTGACATAACACAGCATCGCGGTACCGTACCATCCGATCATGGCTGCACCAATTGCCGAGGTGATGTGATCATAGCCAGGCGCAATATCGGTCGTTAACGGGCCTAGCGTATAGAACGGTGCTTCCTTACAAACCTCCAGTTGCTTGTCCATGTTTTCCTTAATCATATGCATCGGCACATGGCCCGGGCCTTCGATCATGGTTTGCACGTCATGCTTCCAGGCAATCTCGGTTAGCTCACCCAGGGTTTCCAGTTCGCCAAACTGTGCCGCATCATTGGCATCGGCTATTGAACCGGGCCGCAGGCCATCTCCCAGCGAGAAAGACACATCATAGGCCTTCATGATTTCACAAATGTCTTCGAAATGGGTGTAGAGGAAACTCTCCTTGTGATGGGCCAGGCACCACTTCGCCATGATGGAACCTCCGCGCGACACAATGCCGGTGACTCGCTTGGCGGTAAGCGGCACATATCGCAACAACACACCGGCATGAATGGTGAAATAATCCACGCCCTGCTCGGCCTGTTCAATTAACGTGTCACGGAACAATTCCCAGGTCAGGTCTTCGGCCTTGCCATCGACTTTTTCCAGCGCCTGGTAGATCGGCACGGTACCGATCGGCACCGGGCTGTTGCGAATAATCCACTCGCGGGTTTCATGAATGTTCTTGCCGGTGGACAGATCCATGATGGTATCGGAGCCCCAACGAATGCCCCAGGTCATCTTGTCCACTTCTTCCTCGATGGAAGAGGTGATGGCGGAATTACCCAGGTTACCGTTGATCTTCACCAGGAAATTTCGGCCGATGATCACCGGCTCCAGTTCAGTGTGATTGATATTGGCCGGGATGATGGCGCGGCCGCGCGCGATCTCATCACGCACAAATTCCGGGGTAATGGCTTGCGGCAGATTGGCGCCCCAGTTCTGGCCGGGATGTTGTTGCGCCAGCCCGTCCTGAGCTTGTTCCAGTCGCATATTCTCACGAATCGCCACATATTCCATTTCTGGCGTGATAATGCCTTGCCTGGCGTAATGCATCTGGGTCACGTTGGCACCGGCCCTGGCGCGCCGGGGTTGCCGCTTGTGGTGCTCAAAGCGTAACTGATCCAGGCTGGGATCCGCCGCACGTTGACGACCGTATTCTGATGTTTGATCGCTGAGGATTTCCGTATCACCCCGTTCCTCAATCCAGCTGGTGCGCAGTTCCGCAAGACCTTTACGGATGTCGATGCTGGCATTGGGATCGGTATAGGGCCCGGAGGTATCATAAACGGTCACCGGCAGGTTAGTTTCCGTACCCTTGTCGGTAATGGTATCGGTCAGGCTGATTTCCCGCATCGGCACGCGAATGTCGGGGCGGCTGCCTTCAACATAAATCTTGCGTGAATTGGGAAACGGCTGGACGGAGGCGTCATTAATACGCGCTGTCTTACTTAAAAATTCTTCAGGAATGGCACTCATGATTGTGGTCCTGTGGTCGTTCAAAGTGGCCAGGGACGCAGCAGAGGGACGGCAGGTACCGCAGTCCCTACGCCGGGTTTAGCCGGATCAGGTTCAAAGGGTATTTCTCAGCCCCCAGTTTTGGGGCACCCCTCGCAGTCAGGCCAAACACGTTACTGGAATGCTCGGTTATATGCAATAGACCAAATACCAAGCTGTTGAATAGATAAAAACTTTTTATTCCTCGGTCGTCAGGTTCATTGGCCTGCTGCCTTGCCAGCCCAGGTTAAACCTCGTACCCTTGAACGCTCCATCCTGGCTGCAACCGCAAGAGTATAACCATGAGTGACATGAATCTGGAAAATGCCCGTTTCAATATGATTGAGCAGCAAATCCGTCCCTGGGAAGTACTGGATCAACATGTGCTTGATCTACTGAGCAAGCTACCCCGTGAGGATTTCGTGCCCGAGCGATATCGTAAGCTGGCTTACATGGATACGACTATCCCTCTGGGGAATGACCAGGTCATGATGCCACCTCGGGTTGAAGCCCGAATTCTGCAAGCATTGAATATTCAGGCCGACGAGACGGTACTGGAAGTCGGCACCGGCAGTGGTTATGTCACGGCGCTCCTGGCCAGTCTGGGCGACCATGTTTATAGCGTGGACATTAATGCTGAAATGTCGCGCACGGCCGGCGACAAACTGGCGGACCACGGCATTAGCAATGTCACCCTGGAAACCGGCGACGCTGCACGTGGCTGGGACGCACATGCACCCTATGATGTCATCGTGGTCACCGGCTCTTTGCCACTCCTGCCCGCAAACTTCAAACAGGCACTGAAAGTTGGCGGACGATTGGTGGCCGTTGTGGGTGATTCACCCGTCATGGAGGTGGTATTAATCACACGCGAAGGTGAGTCCGAATGGGCGCAGGAAACCCTGTTTGAAACGGATCTGCCCGCCCTTATCAATGCCCCTGAACCCGAGCGATTTATCCTGTAACAGGCTGGCGCAAACTTAATGCGTCGTTTCTCTGCGCGGGAGTTACACAACCACCTGACAAAATCCGAAACCGCTCCACTGCTTCTGGACGTGCGGGAAGAGTGGGAGTATGAGTACTGTCATATTGACGGGTCTATCCTGATCCCCATGGGACAAGTACCGGCACACCTGGAAGAACTGGACAAGGCACGGGAAATTGTGGTGATCTGTCACCACGGTATTCGCAGCCGCCACATTGGCATGTACCTGGAACATGCCGGCTTTAGCAACGTGATTAACCTGGAAGGTGGCGTTGAACAATGGGCGGCTGATGTTGAGCCAACAATGCGACGTTACTGAGAATACTTTTATGCAAAAAATAACGCTAGCCATTGCCATAAGCCTGCTCCTCAACCTGCATGTGCAGGCCGAAAACCTGCACGATGTATACAAGACAGCAGCTAATAATGACCCAACCTACCTCGCTGCCTATTCCGAATATCAGGCGATTCTGGAAAGCAAGAACCAGCGCATGGCACCCTTGCTCCCAAGCCTGAATTTGTCTGGCCAATACGAAAATGTCAGCCAGGAATACAGTGACGCAGGGAATTTCGATTTCGAGGAATACAGTTACAACCTGAACCTGAACCAGGCGATCTTTCGTTATGATTACTGGGTCGCCCTGCGCCAGGCGAATATCCTTGTGGCCCAGGCGGAAGCCAATTTCAGTAATGCCCGTCAGGTGCTCATTCTGCGCGTTGCCGAGCGCTATTTTGAAGTGCTGGCAGCCGGCGACAACCTTACCTTTGCCAAGTCGGAAAAAGAAGCCATCGGCGAGCAACT
>CBDUOW010000201.1:0-3698 GCA_965368945.1 uncultured Gammaproteobacteria bacterium | reverse complement strand
TTGCAGCCTGACCACTGATCAACACTCGCTTACCGATATAGCAGGAGCCGGCAATTCCCGTTTGCGCCACTATAATCACGTCTTCATCAATTTCCGTGTTGTGGGCGATATGACACAGGGTGTCTGTCTTCACTCCGGACCGGATCCGTGTTTCATCATAAGTGGCACGATCCACAGTATTGTTTGCACCCAGTACCACATCATCCTCTATGACGACTTTACCAAGCTGGGGGATACGATAACTCTTACGATTTTCATCCTGGGCAAAACCAAACCCTTCCATGCCGATAACACAACCTGATTTGATAATACAACGCTTGCCAATTTCACAATTGTAGCCAATCACCACATTGGGGTGGATGACTGTCTCATCACCAATATGGGCATTATCCTCGATGACTGCGTTTGCCATCACGACCGCGCGCTTGCCAATATGCACATTACGACCCAGCACCGCTCCGGGACCAATCACGGCATCGGCAGGAACTTTCACGGAATCATGTATCACGGCGGCGGGGTGGATTTGCGGCCACTCTGTACTATACAGATCACGATCCATATAAGCCTGTCGCAGCAAGGCCTGCGCCAGGCGAACATTTGAACTGATAAAGACTGTGCTTTCGGCCAAGTCTTTAAGGAGTTCCGCCAGTTCCTTGGTTGTAACGATTGCAGCCGGTTTGGCAGCAATAACCGTATCAACCAGTTCCGCCTTCTCTACAAAAACCAGATCCCCGGAGCCACAGTGCTCAGCCGGTGCGATGCCCGTAATCAGACTATCTGCGCCTGACATCGAATCCAGAATATTGCGTTGTTTACAATCCGCGAGTATTTGCGAGGCTTTAATTTTCATGATCCATTCACCATGTGATTAGGTTTAGTAAATTGATACACCGCCAGTTCAGCACGGTATGCTTCCAAATTCAATGCGCTCATACATAAAGGCGAATAATAACAACAGGTGCATCAACCCGTATCCACGAACTCGTTATTATGCGAAAATTCCCGCATGAAATATTCAGGTAATATCCAGAAACTCGTCACAACACTGGAACAACCCGTCCAGTACCAGCTCCCCATCGGGGATGACATGGTCGCGATGAACGCCCTTATTGGAAATCAGATTACACTAACCTACTCGGGTGAAATTAACTGTATCGCCTGCGGACGCAAGACCAGCAAAAGCTTCAGTCAGGGATTCTGTTATCCCTGTTTTCAGTCCCTGGCTCAATGCGATAGTTGTATCATTAAACCGGAGCAATGCCATTATTTTGAGGGCACCTGTCGTGAACCGGAGTGGGGCGAAACACACTGCTTGCAGGACCATTATGTTTACCTGGCCAATTCTTCGGGCACCAAGGTGGGAATTACTCGCGGCACCCAGCTCCCCACCCGCTGGATGGACCAGGGAGCCAGCCAGGCACTGCCCATCTTTCGCGTAAAAAACCGCCTGCTCTCCGGGCTGGTGGAAGTTGCCTTCAAGCAGCATGTTGCCGACAAAACACACTGGCAGCGCATGCTCAAGGGTATACCTGAGGTCGTGGATCTTGCGGCAAAACGGGATGAATTACTTGCCGCCTGTGCCGACGAGATTGCAGCAATTCTTAAACAGCACGATAGCGACGCCATTATCCCATTGACTGATGCGCCGATCGTGAACATTGACTATCCCGTGGACGAGTATCCCCTCAAGGTAAAATCTTTTAATTTTGATAAAACTCCAGAAATATTCGGTATCCTGATGGGTATAAAGGGCCAATACCTCATTTTCGATAGCGGGGTATTGAACATTCGCAAGTTTTCCGGGTATAACATCCACCTCCAGACTTCTTGATAGCGCATCATGACGACAACACGGCCAACATTTAATCAGTCCCGGTTACTACTGGCCTTACTGCTGTTTTTGGTTGGCCAGGTTGCGCTCGCCCTGCACAGCCACGATCTCAGCCTTCACACGGTCGATGCTGAGGAATGTGTGGTTTGTCTGGTCACCTCCTCGGATAATCCCGCACCCGGTCCCGAAACACCGTACTTTAATTTCTCGGCTCAAAACACTCAACCTTTGCCAGCCCTCAAAGTACAGGTAGCCCAACCACAGCAAATACCATTACAACCACGCGCACCACCCTTGCTCCTGTTCTGATTTTTCCCATCATCATTTGCGCTGATTATTCCAGGCGCAGATTGCAATTAGATTTCAGGAGATCAAGTAATGAAAAAACTCGTCATCGTCTGCATGCTATATGCAGCCACGTTTATGGCAATAATCCAGCAAGCACATGCGGCTGAACAGGATGATGTCGATTCACTGCGTAAGGATATCGAAGAACTTAAACAACAAGTCAATGCCAGTCAGGCATCGGCAAGCAGTCAATCCAGTTTTAATCCGGCAATTTCACTGATTCTCATGGGTCGCTACGCCAGCTTCGATAATGACCCGGAGAATTATGCCATTCCCGGCGTGACTTTGGCGGAAGAAACGGACCCGGGAAAAGAAGGTTTTTCCCTCGCAGAATCCGAACTGATCATCAGTGGTAATATCGATGATAAATTTTTTGGACGCTTTACGACTGCCTTGACGCCGGAAAATGAAATTGAGATTGAGGAAGCCTTTGTCCAGACTCTCGGTTTACCCGCCGGATTCGGCCTGCAATTTGGTCGCTTCTATTCGGAAATCGGTTATCTCAATAAAATACATGCCCATTATTGGGACTTTGTCGATCAACCGCTTGTCTACCGTGCCTACCTTGGTAATCAGTATAACGATGACGGTATTCAACTTCGCTGGCTGGCGCCGACCGAACTGTATCTGGAACTCGGGTCCGAGGCCTTCAGTGGAGACAGTTTTCCCGCCAGCCGACCTGCGAATGACAGTATCGGAAGCTACAGTTTGTTTATGAAGCTGGGTGGGGATGTGGGTATAAGTCATAGCTGGCAAGCAGGCTTGTCATATCTTGCAACACAGTCGGAAAATCGTGAAACCGAAAATGGCGATGTCTCGTTTAGCGGTGATGATAATCTGATCATTGCCGACCTGGTGTGGAAATGGGCACCTGCCGGTAACGACTCCCGTACCAGCCTGGTATTTCAGGCTGAGTACTTCAACAGCACGGAACTGGGTGACTACACCATCAATGGCAACGGCACCAATCCGGTGGATCGCGCCAGGGATGGTGGGTACGTCCAACTGATTTACAAATTTCAGCCCCGCTGGCGTGCGGGCCTGCGCTATGATCGTCTAGGCATTGAGGACCCGGGCAACGCTTTTAACAGCACATCTCTGGATACCGAAGGCCACACACCCAAACGTGTCAGTGCCATGGTTGATTTCTCACATAGCGAGTACAGCCGGTTTCGATTGCAGTACAACCGCGATGAATCCTACGCCGTCGCCGACAACCAGTGGTATCTGCAATACATCATGAGCCTCGGGGCCCATGGTGCACATCGTTTTTAAGGCAAGGAGTAACAACTCATGATGAAAACACTATTCACAGGTTTGTTGCTGCTATTAGTCACCTTACCTGCCTCGGCAACACTTAATGTTTTTGCCTGTGAACCTGAATGGGCCTCCCTGGTCCATGAACTTGGGCATGATAATATCAAGGTGTTCTCTGCTACCACCGCCCAGCAGGATCCCCACCGCATCCAGGCTCGTCCCAGCCTCATTGCAAAAATGCGCCGGGCTGATTTGGTGGTCT
>CBDUOW010000200.1:0-3706 GCA_965368945.1 uncultured Gammaproteobacteria bacterium | reverse complement strand
ACGGGTGTTGATCCGGGGGTAGCGTGGCCGACAGTAACATAATGGTGTTTGCGGGGAATGCGAATCCCCAACTGGCGCAGGATATTGTGGCCAGGTTGAACATGCCCTTAGGTAAGGCACTGGTCGGCAAGTTCAGTGACGGCGAAGTCATGGTGGAAATCATGGAGAACGTCCGCGGCAAGGATGTCTTCATCGTGCAGCCGACCTGTGCACCGACTAATGACAACCTGATGGAACTGCTGGTGATGGTGGATGCCATGCGGCGATCCTCCGCAGCGCGAATCACTGCAGTCGTGCCGTATTTTGGCTATGCGCGTCAGGATCGTCGACCGCGCTCCGCGCGGGTGCCGATCACCGCCAAGGTGGTGGCCGACATGGTTTGCGTGGCGGGTACCGATCGTATGTTGACCGTGGATTTGCATGCCGATCAGATCCAGGGTTTTTTCGATATCCCGGTGGATAACGTCTATGCCTCACCCATATTGTTGGGAGATGTCTGGCGCCGGAAGTATCCGGATTTGATGGTGGTATCGCCGGATGTCGGTGGTGTGGTCCGGGCTCGCGCCCTGGCGAAACGTCTGGATGATGCCGAACTGGCCATTATCGACAAACGTCGTCCACGGGCAAATGAAGCCAAAGTGATGAATATTATCGGTGACGTGAAAAACCGCAGCTGCATCATCGTCGATGATCTGGTCGATACCGCCGGTACCTTGTGTCAGGCGGCCGGGGCGTTAAAGGAACATGGTGCAGCGAAAGTAGTGGCCTACTGTACCCATGCGGTGTTATCGGGCCCGGCGGTGGAGAACATCACGAATTCTGCACTGGATGAACTGGTGGTAACGGATTCCATTCCGTTATCACCGGATGCCAGGGAATGTGATCGTATTCGCCAGTTGAGTATTGCCGAGCTGATGGCCGAAACCATACGGCGTATCAGCAATGAAGAATCCGTCAGCTCGTTATTCGTTGATTAACGGGCAGGCATCACTACACCACTCCTGGTCGCGGAAGTGGTGGCGTTAACCCCGGTGGGTTGGCGTTATTTTACTTGTAAGGAGAAAAACCATGAGCGAAAGCTTTGTAGTTGAAGCTGAGCCGCGTACGGACCTGGGGAAAGGTGCGAGCCGCCGCCTGCGTCGGGAAGGCAAGCTACCGGGTGTCATTTATGGCACTGGTAAGGAACCCGTCTCAATTTCATTGAAGCAGAATGAGCTGGCGCATCAGTTGGAAAATGAAGCCTTTTTTTCGCACATTCTGACCGTCAAGCTTGGCAAGAATGAAGAACAGGCGATCATCAAGGACCTGCAGCGTCACCCCAGCAAGCCGATCCTTTTACATGTGGATCTGCAGCGCGTCAGTGCCAAGGAGAAAATCCGCGTACAGGTACCGTTGCACTTCCTGAATGAAGATACCTCGCCGGGTGTGAAAGCGGGCGGTCTGGTCAGCCATCACATTACCGAAGTGGAAGTTTCCTGTCTGCCGAAGGACCTGCCGGAATTCATCGAGGTGGATCTGGGTGCGCTGGAGCTGGAAGGTAATATTCATCTTTCCGAGATTAGCGTGCCAAGCGGGGCGGAACTGGTGGAACTGTCCCATGGCGAAGGTCATGACCAGTCAATTGTCTCCATCCATCTGCCGCGCGGTGCGCATGAAGAGGAAGAGGAAGAAGAAGCGGCTGCTGCGGCTGCTGCGGCTGAAGCTGTGGAACCGTCCGCTGCTGCAGACGAAGGCGAAGAAGGCTAACATCTTATTGTTGTCTTTCAGGTAACCGGCGTTGTCAGCACGTGTTGATCTGATCGTGGGGCTGGGTAATCCCGGCCCCGAGTATGAGCACACGCGCCACAATGCCGGTTTCTGGTTTGTGGATGCCGTTGCCGCAGCTCATGCGGCGCCCTTCCGAATGGAGAAAAAATTCCACGGCGAAGTCGCGCGCTTCTATGCCGGCGGCCATGAGATTTGGTTACTCAAGCCCGACACTTTTATGAACCTCAGCGGCCAGGCCGTTCAGGCGCTGGCGCGTTTCTACAAGATCGATCTGGAACATATCCTGGTAGCCCATGACGATCTGGACCTGCCACCGGGTACCGTTCGGCTCAAGCAGGGCGGTGGACACGGCGGACATAATGGCCTGCGCGATATTGTCAGCAAAATGGGCGGTAATGGCTTTCAACGCTTACGGCTTGGTATCGGCCATCCGGGTGACAAGAACAAAGTTACCGGGCATGTGCTGAAAAAATCCTCGACCGATGACCAGGTTGAAATTGAACGTGCAATTGAACAGGCGATGAAGGTATTGCCCGACGTAATTAATGGCGACCTGCAAAAAGCCATGAACCAGTTACACAGTGTAACCACTAGCTCGTAACCCGGAACGAAATAATTATGGGATTTAAATGCGGTATCGTGGGCCTGCCGAATGTGGGTAAGTCCACCCTTTTTAACGCCTTGACCAAGGCGGGTATTCAGGCGGAGAACTATCCGTTCTGTACCATTGATCCCAACGTGGGTGTAGTGCCCATGCCCGATCCGCGCCTCGATGCATTGGCGGCGATCGTTAAGCCAAAACAGATTTTACCCACTACCATGGAGTTCGTCGATATCGCCGGCCTGGTTGCCGGTGCATCCAAAGGCGAAGGGCTGGGAAACAAGTTTCTCGCCAACATACGTGAAACCGATGCCATTGCGCAGGTGGTGCGTTGTTTTGAGAATGATGACGTGGTGCATGTGGCCGGCAAGATCGATCCACTCAACGATATCGAGGTGATCAATACCGAGCTGGCGCTGGCGGATATGGAATCAGTGGAAAAAGCGATCACCAAAACCAGCAAAGTGGCCAAGTCAGGCGACAAGGATGCCAAGGCCAAACTGGCTGTGCTGGAACGGGTGCGCGATCACCTGGATAAGGCTGAGCCGGTACGTACCCTGGGTCTCGATGAGGATCAGCGAAAACTGATCCGTGATCTGTTTCTGTTGACCATCAAACCCACCATGTACATCGCCAATGTGTCGGAAGACGGCTTTGAAAACAACCCGTTGCTCGATGTCGTGAGTGAATATGCCAGGGCCGAGAACGCGCCGGTGGTGCCGGTGTGTGCCGCCATCGAGTCCGAAATGGTTGAGCTGGCGGATGATGAAAAGGCGGAATTTCTGACCGAAATGGGCCTGGATGAGCCGGGCTTGAACCGGGTGATTCGTGCCGGTTACCAGTTACTCGGTTTGCAAACCTACTTTACCGCGGGTCCCAAAGAAGTGCGCGCCTGGACGGTACCCGTGGGCGCCACCGCGCCGCAGGCCGCCGGGGTGATCCATACGGATTTCGAGAAAGGCTTTATTCGGGCCGAAGTGACTTCCTACGAGGATTTTATTCAGCACCAGGGTGAGCAGGGCGCCAAGGAGGCCGGCAAGCTGCGGCTGGAAGGTAAGGACTACATCGTCAAAGACGGCGATGTCATGCACTTCCGTTTCAATGTCTGATCGCATTCGCCAAACGCGCTAAAACATACTGATTTTTATAGGAATTTGGTCAAGGCGGTCCGGCACAATGTCCGGTTCCAGCTTGACATTGCCAGGCGTAACAAGGAAAATCGCGCCTCTTGCGATGGGCGGTCTCGCCCAATCAAATATGGCTATGTAGCTCAGCCGGTTAGAGCACAGCACTCATAATGCTGGGGTCGGTGGTTCAAGTCCACCCATAGCCACCATA
>CBDUOW010000199.1:0-3726 GCA_965368945.1 uncultured Gammaproteobacteria bacterium | reverse complement strand
AATGCTCACATGGCGGCCGATGAAAGCGTGATTCATCGTTTCGTGCATGAATTACGTTTGACTCGCAAAATTACCCATGAAAATGTAATTCGGATTTATGACTTTATTACCGTTGGTAAGTCCCATGCCATCAGTATGGAGTTTTTCGACAGCCACTCCCTCTCACAGGAGATCCGGGCCGGAAGAACAAAAGACTTCAAACGCAACACCAAGATCTTCATTGATATCAGCAAGGGCCTGGGCGTTGCCCATCAAATCAATGTGGTGCATCGCGATATCAAACCTGCCAATATCCTGGTTAATAGTGAAGATACCGTGAAACTGGTGGACTTCGGTCTGGCAGCGGCAGCCAGCGAAAGCGGCGAATCATCACGCATCACCAAAAGCGGCATTCTGGTTGGCACACCGACTTATATGGCGCCGGAACAGGTTCGTGGTCGAGCCATTGACACCCGTACCGATATTTACAGCCTTGGCGTCGTGATGTACGAAGTGTATACAGGCCAACCCCCGTATAAGGACAAGGACCACATGGCGACGCTGTTTAAACACGTGGAAGGTAAAGCCAAGCCCGCCATGGAAATGAATCCTGAGATATCCGATGAACTAAACCGGATTATTATGAAGGCAATTCATGTGGATCCCTCGCAACGTTACCAGACTACAACGGAGTTACAACGTGATCTGGAAGCGCTATACCAGGACGAGTTCAGCTAATGGCACGCATTGACGCATTCCTGCAACTGGGACGACAACAAGGTTGTTCCGATATACACCTGGCAGTAGGTGTGCCACCCATGGTCCGCCTGCATGGCGCATTGGAACCGATCAAGTACCGTATATTGAATGAAGAAGAAATGACGGATCTGGTGAATGAAATACTCAGCCATGACCAACGTGAACAGTTTGAGAATGGCCATGATCTGGATCTCGCCTATGAATCAGGCGAAGCCGGCGGCCGGTTTCGTGTCAATCTGTTCCACAAGATATCCGGTATCGGTGCGGTTTTTCGAGTCATTCCCCCTCACACACCGACCATCAAGGATCTGGGTTTACCCAAGGTCGTGGAAAAAATGCTGGATTGTCATCAGGGACTGATTCTGGTCACCGGTACAACCGGAACCGGGAAATCCACCACCCTGGCAGCGATGATTGATTGGCTTAACCGTAATCGCAAGTTCAATATCATTACCCTGGAAGACCCCATTGAGTATATGCATGACAGTAAGGCTTCACTCGTGGTGCAACGCAGTGTTGGCCTTCACGTGGCGAGCTTTGCCAATGGGCTACGTGAAGCATTGCGCGAGGATCCGGATGTGATTCTGGTGGGCGAACTGCGTGATCCTGAAACCATTAGCCTGGCCATGACGGCGGCTGAAACCGGCCATCTGGTGCTTGCTACCCTGCATACCTCTTCCGCGGTTAAAACCCTTGACCGTATCATTGATGCAATGCCGGCCGAACAAAAAGCCCAGGCGGCAAACTTTCTGGGTCAGCACCTCAAAGGCGTCTTAAGCCAGGTTCTGGTGCGCACCCCCGATGGCCGCGGACGCAAGGCGATTCTTGAAATTCTGATCAACACGCCAGGCATCGCGAACCTGATCATGGAGCGTAAAATTTTCCAGATTCCGTCCAGTGTGCAAACCGGGCGTGAACTCGGCATGCAATTGATGGATCAAGCTCTGCTGGACGCCATCAAGAATAAAGAAATCGACCCCGATGACGCCTATGTCAATGCCACGGATAAGAAACTGTTTCAACGGTTTGTCACCGATCCTGGATTACTACCCCAGGTCAGCCTGGCGGTTAGTTAACTGAATAAACCATTATGAGCCGCATCGACACATTCCTGGAACTGGTCGTAAAGCAGAAAGGTTCTGATCTGCATATCATATCCGGCAATCCACCGCGGGTTCGCCTGAATGGTGATACTTATGCGGTGAAATACCGTGAACTCTCACCGGACGAGGCCCACGACATGTTGTATGAAATCATGTCGAAAGAACATCAGGAAGCCTTTGAACAACATAAAGGGGTAGACTTCGCCTATCAAACCCCGGAACTGGGGCGCTTCCGCGTCAATGTGTTTGAACATATGCGTGGTATCGGTGCGGTGTTTCGTGTCATTCCCACGGAAATCCTGACGCTGGCTGATCTGCGATTACCCCCGGTGATCAAGAACCTGTGCCGCCAACGCAAAGGACTCATCCTGGTTACCGGACCAACAGGTTCAGGTAAATCCACCACCCTCGCGGCTATGATTGATTTCATCAATTCCGAGCGCAAAGGCCACATTTTAACCATTGAAGACCCGGTGGAATTTCTCCATCAAAACAAGAGTTGCCTCATCAGCCAACGTGAAG
Organism: uncultured Gammaproteobacteria bacterium; assembly: GCA_965368945.1. GTDB lineage: Bacteria > Pseudomonadota > Gammaproteobacteria > UBA6429 > Thiohalophilaceae > JAHEIJ01. The sequence goes on along the minus strand of CBDUOW010000199.1, from coordinate 1,363 downwards.
TCGGAAGTAATACGCCGAGTTTTGCCGATGCGCTGCATTCCACCTTACGTGAAGATCCCGACGTGGTTCTGGTGGGAGAAATGCGTGACCTGGAAACCATTCACCTGGCACTCACTGCAGCCGAAATGGGTATCCTGGTGATGGGTACATTGCATACCAGTGGCGCAGCAGCTTCAGTCGATCGCATGATTAACGTGTTTCCATCATCGGAAGAAGCCTTTGTCCGCACCATGATTTCCACTTCCCTGGTCGGCGTCGTCTCCCAGCAATTACTCCGAACCGCCGACCGGAAAGGACGCGTGGCGGCACTGGAAATCATGATCAACAATCCGGCCATTGCCAACCTTATTCGCGAAGGCAAGACTGAACAGATTGAGAGCGTCATCCAGGGAAGTAGCATGCAAGGCATGCAACGTATGGACATGGCACTGCGGCGATTGCTGGAGGCCAAGATGATAAACGGAGATGATGCTTATCTTAAGGCGCGCAACAAGGCGGATTTTGAACGCTTCAGGGAAGGCTTTGAAGATGGGCTTTCTGGCGACGATGATGCCGCCGACACAGGGGAATAATCCATTAAACCTTGATGGCATATCATTGCCTGCCATTCAATTTTTACATCAAACAACAATAAATTTAGGGATGGTCCAATGAGTAAGCTGATTATGACTCTTGATGGTGTAGTCGTCCGCGAGTATCCAATCGATAAAGATAGTCTGAGTATTGGCCGCAAACACGGTAATGATATCCAGTTAAACGATCTCACCGTCAGCGGCCGCCACACACTTATTGCGACCATGGGAGAACATGTTTACGTGGATGACCTGGGTAGCACCAATGGTACTTTGCTGAACGGCGCACGCGTGGCCAAAACCTTAATCAAGCACGGGGATGTCATCCAGGTGGGTAATTATCAATTCACCTATTTCGACGATGATGAAATGGAATATGAACCCACCATGTTCATTCAGGCAGAGATCGAAGACACCCAGGTTCTCGACACCAATGCCAAGCCTGCCACAACGGCAACCCAGGGCGAACGTCTCGCCGGGGTAAAAATCATGAATGGTCCAATGGCGAAGAAAGTACTGGAATTACGTAAGCCGTTTAATACTATCGGCTTCAATGGCATCAAAATGGCCATGATTGCCCGCAATGCCGACAACTACACTATTTCAGCATTGAAAAGTAATAAACTACGTCGCGCCAATGACACTGCAATGGTTAACGGTAAAACCATTAGCATGGAAGCCTTACGCCTGAAGGTAAATGACATCGTTGAATTGGCGGGTACGCAAATGCAGTTTTTCTATTTCGAGTAAACTATTTCCCGTTATCTTGCCAACCTGTTAATTTTTGTAGC